>JAKBUS010000005.1 GCA_021841585.1 Pseudomonadota bacterium
GTAGTCAATCTGCTTGGATGAAATACCATAGGGCTTGAAGACGATGTCGAGGTCTATTTTTTGTTCTTTTGCCTGCGTTTGACTTCCTTTGTAGGGGGGGTTTCCGCAGATGTACGTCTCACCGCCTTCGTTCTCAAAGTCAATCTCGGCTTGATCAAGAGGGGTCTGAAATAAATCATCAGAGACAACCTTGACACCGCTCCCTGTAGGCGGGCAGATGCCGAGCCAATCCAGTTGCAGCGCATTGCCACAAGTAATCCAGTTCTGGGCGTCCAGCGGCAGGAATTCGGTAAGCGCGAGCCTCTGGCCTCGATAGAGCACATCACACTGGTACTCCGCAATGACGAGCGCCAGGCGGGCAATCTCGGCTGCGAAATCGCGCAACTCAATTCCGCGGAAGTTGGTGAGCGGGATCGTTGTGCGCAGATCGGGTTCACCACGGCGCCGGTTGATCTCCGCCTCAATGGCACGCATCTCTTTGTAGGCAATTACGAGGAAGTTGCCCGATCCGCAGGCGGGGTCAAATACACGGATTTTCGCCATGCGTTTGCGCAAGTTAAGCAACTGGCGTGGGTTGTTTCCCGCCGCCGCGAGTTGCGCGCGCAGGTCGTCAAGAAAGAGCGGGTTCAGAACCTTCAGGATATTGGGGACGCTGGTGTAGTGCATACCCAGGGCGTCGCGCTCGTTCTCATCCGCCACGGCCTGAATCATCGAGCCGAAGATGTCGGGATTGATCCGCGCCCAGTTGAGTTGTTGGCCGGCGTGCAGCAAGTAGACGCGGGCCATTCGCGAGAAGCGGGGTACGTCGGTGTTGCCGGAAAACAGCCCCCCGTTGACGTAGGGGAATTCCGTGGTCCAGCGGGGTAGTCCTACAGACATCCGCTCGGCATGTTTGATGTTCATTGCCCGAAACAATGTGCCAAGCACTTCGTGGGTGTTGCTGCCATCACGCTCGGCCATCTGCTCAATAGTGCGGGTAAACAGCTTGCCGCCCGGGAAGATATCCGTATCCTCCGCAAAGAAGCAGAAGATGAGGCGTGCCATGAAGTGATTCATATCGTGACGACGCGCTTCGGTCGCCCACTCGGGGTTATCCTTCAGCAACTCCACATAGAGCTTATTGAGCCGCCCGGTCGCCCGCACATCGATCGGGTTGTCCTTGATCTCCTTGACGGTAGAAATGCCGGCTAGCGGCAGGAAGAAGCCGAGGTACTGGGGGAAATCGGGATAGGCCGACGCGATGGTTTCGCCGCTGGTGAGGTCCTCTGCCTCCAATGTCTGGCCATCGGTGGCCAAGATGAACTTGGCCTTAGCGGAGATAGTCTTGGGACTCGCGCGCAGGGCCTTTAACGTGGCGTTTACGGTGCCTGCTTCACAGGTCGCCAGATGGATGTTGTTGCGTTGGAGCACGCCGCTTGCCACGTCAGAGGCGTTGGTTTCCCCCTTACGCAATCGGGTGATGGTGGTTTCCTTATTGCCGAAGGCCTTTAGAAAGGCGAACGGGAACTCCTCCCTGTCAAAAGGCTGAAGCGCCAACTCGGATAGTGCCGCTTCAATTTCTACGCTATTCATGGCGCATCTGGCCTATTGTGTGGCACGGCCCCGCGTCGGCGCGCCTGGATATTCTCTGCAAGGGAGTATACAAGGTTCATTGGCGGCCGCTGCTATTTTATGCGTTTCGCCAGATCCGCAGCGCGGAGATGCGTGTATCGTTTAAGCATCTGCAGGGTCTTATGGCCAGTGATGCTGGCGACTTCCATGGGATTGAAGCCCTGCTCGAAAAACCGGCTAGTCGCCTCATGGCGCAGATCGTGGAAGGTCAGGCCTTCGATGCCGGCGGCCTTGCAGACCCGCTCGAAGGCCTGCGAGATCGAATCGGGACGCATGCCCCACACCCGGCCATCCAGGCGCCTGGGCAGCGCATCCAGGACCGCGAGTGCGGCTGTGGATAGCGGCACTTGGCGCGGCGTGCCGTTTTTGGTTTCGGGTATTAGCAACACCCGATCTTTTCGATCGAGGTGCTCCCAGCGCATCGCGGCGATCTCCCCGCGGCGCATGGCGGTCTCGATAGCCCAGGTGATGAGGGGGCCGATCTCGCCGCCGTAGGCGTGAGCGGCGGCCAGGAGGCGGGCTTGCTCGTCGTCGATGAGGCGGCGGTCGCGGCCGGCAGGCAGTCGGGGTTTGCGGACCATCTCCACGGGGTTTGCGAGCGACGCCATGCCCCATTCCGCGCGGGCGACATTGAAGAGGTGGGAGAGGAGGGCGAGATCCAGGCGGACGGTGTTCGGTCCGGCTCCTTCCGCCTGCCGCTGTTGCATAAAGGCCGCGATGTCCTTGCCCTGGATGCTCGCCATCGAGCGCCGGGCCAGGGTGCGGGCCTGGAGCCCTTTCACGCGGCGACCTTCCCGGTCGGCATTCTTCTTGCTCGGCACGATTTCGCGCTGGTAGCGGGCCAGAGCCTCGCGCAAGGTGGTGTTTTCGGCCTCGGCCCGCGACACGAACACCCCGCGGTCCATCTCGCCCTCGACTTGCCGCGCCCAAGCCTCAGCCTGGGCCTTAGTGTCACAGGTTTGGGTCAGCACACCGTATCCCTTCCGCTTCACGATGGCACGCCAGGACCCCGACCGCTTCTGAAAACACGCCATGGCCACCCCCCTTGGTATCTTCGGCTACCACCAGGTTACCAAACTCGGGGGCATTAAGGGGGGGATTATCGTAAGTCGTTGATTTGTTGGCTCCCCGGGAAGGACTTGAACCTCCGACCCGGTGATTAACAGTCACCTGCTCTACCGACTGAGCTACCGGGGAACGCAAGGCCCGCTATGCTACGAAGGCCGGGTCCCGACGTCAAGGACCCAGCCCATATTTATGGTCGATTTTATGGTCGATCGCCGTGCGCCCAGGCCCTTTCTTGGGGTTCCAGGAACCGTCGCAGGCGCGTAACGGCCTCCCTCAGGGTCTGATCGCTCGTCGCGTAGGAGAAGCGCAGATGGCCCGGGGATCCGAACGCCGAGCCCGGAACCGCGGCAATGCCGGTCTTTTCAAGGAGCACCTCGGCGAAGGCCTGGTCATCCGGAAGACCCAGGGCCTTCAGGGCCTCGCCGACCTCGGGAAAGAGGTAGAAGGTGCCGTCGGCGCGCCGGCACTGGAAGCCGGGCAGCGTTGTAAGCTGCGCATGCAGCCAGTCATGGCGGGCCTTGAACGCCTCGCGCATGGGGGTGACCAGGGTGGTCCCGCTGCGTAGGGCCGCCTCCGCCGCCACCTGCGAGATGGACGTCGGGTTCGAGGTGCTCTGCGACTGGACCTTGGCCATGGCCTTGATGAGTTCGACGGGGCCGGCCGCATAGCCGATGCGCCAGCCGGTCATCGCGTAGGCCTTGGAGACCCCGTTCAGGACGATGGTACGGTCCAGCAGGTCCGGGCAGACGTTGGCGATATTGGTAAACGGCTCGCCGCCCCAGGCGATGTGCTCGTACATGTCGTCGCTTGCGATCAGGACATGGGGATAGCGGCGCAGCACCTCGCCCAAGGCGGCGAGCTCCGCGCGGGTATAGACGGCGCCGGTCGGGTTCGAGGGGCTGTTCAACACAAACAGCTTGGTCTTATAGGCCAGCGCCGCATCCAGGGCCTCGGGGGTGATCTTGAAGCCCTGCTTGAGCGTGGTCGGGATGATGACCGGCGAGGCATCGGCCATGAGGACGATGTCGGCGTATGAAACCCAGTAGGGGGCGGGGATGACGACCTCGTCCCCGGCATCGAGCAGCGCCTGGGCGAGATTGTAGAAACTTTGCTTGCCACCCACCGACACCAGGATCTGGGACGTGGTAAAATGCAAGTTATTTTCGCGGGCGAACTTGTCGGCTACCGCCGCTTTCAGTTCCGGTGTGCCGTCGACCGCGGTGTATTTGGTGAAGCCGGCGCGGATGGCGCGGATTGCCGCCTCTTTTATGAGGTCTGGGGTATCGAAATCCGGTTCGCCGGCACCTAAGTCTAGGATATCCCGCCCCTCGGCCTTTAGGGTCTTGGCGCGAGCGGTGACGGCAAGCGTCGGTGAGGGCTTGATTCGGCCTACGCGGGCCGATAGTGTCAGTTTGAACAAGCGGGAACCTTTTCGGGCGTCTACTCGCGCGTATATTACCCTGGATATCGATGCAACCAAAGCGGCACGCAGAGCATTTCGAGATTGCCAGCCATTATGCCCCCGCCGGGGATCAGCCCGGGGCCATCAAGGCGTTGGTCGAGGGCTTGCGGGCGGGGCTCGCCTTCCAGACCCTGCTTGGGGTCACAGGCTCCGGGAAGACCTTTACCGTCGCCAATGTCATTGCCGAGCTCCAGCGCCCGGCCCTGATCCTGGCGCCCAACAAGACACTCGCGGCCCAGCTGTACTCGGAGATGCGCGACTTCTTTCCCGACAACGCCGTCGAATATTTTGTCTCCTACTACGACTACTATCAGCCCGAGGCCTACGTCCCGGCCTCCGATACCTTTATCGAAAAGGACGCCGCGATCAACGAGCATATCGAGCAGATGCGGCTTTCGGCCACCAAGGCGCTCCTGGAGCGGCCGGATGCCATCATCGTCGGTACCGTATCAGCGATCTACGGCTTGGGGGACCCCGGCGCCTATCACGCCATGATCCTGCATCTCAAGAAGGGCGCGACTTTCGATCAGCGCGCGATCCTAAAGCGCCTGTCGGAGATGCAGTACACGCGCAACGATATGGAGTTAAAGCGCGGCACCTTCCGGGTCCATGGCGACGTCATCGACATCTTCCCCGCCGAGTCCGAGCAGTTCGCGATCCGGGTCGGGCTGTTCGATGAGACGATCGAAGACCTCATGGAGTTCGACCCCCTCACCGGCGATATCGTAAGCCGGCTCGGGCGCGCGACCGTCTACCCCAAGTCTCATTACGTCACCCCCCGGGATACGATCACGGGGGCCGTCGACCTGATCCGCGAGGAACTGCGCGCCCGCCTCGAGGAGCTGAATGCCGCGAGCAAGCTCGTCGAGGCCCAGCGGCTCGCCGAGCGCACGCGCTTTGATCTCGAGATGATGAAGGAGCTCGGCTACTGCTCGGGGATCGAGAACTATTCCCGCTACCTGTCCGGGCGTGAGGCCGGGCAGCCGCCCCCGACCCTCATCGACTATCTGCCCAAGAACGCGCTGCTTATCATAGACGAGAGCCATGTGACCATGCCTCAGCTCGGCGGCATGTACCGCGGCGACCGCTCGCGCAAGGAGACGCTCGTCGAGTATGGCTTCCGGCTGCCGTCGGCGCTCGATAACAGGCCGCTCAAGATAGAGGAGTTCGAGGCCTTGATGCCCCAGACGATCTTCGTCTCGGCTACCCCAGGGCCCTATGAGGCGGCGCGCGCCTCGACTGTGATCGAGCAGGTGGTACGGCCGACCGGGCTTGTCGATCCCGAGGTCGAGGTGCGTCCGGTCGGCCGCCAGGTCGACGACCTCCTGGCCGAGGTGCGGCTGCGCGCCGAGCGTGACGAGCGGGTGCTCGTGACCACCCTGACAAAGCGCATGGCCGAGGATCTCACCGAATACTTTCATGAGCACGGCGTGCGCGTGCGCTACCTGCATTCGGATATCGATACCGTCGAGCGCGTCGAGATCATACGAGACCTGCGCGCCGGGGCCTTCGATGTCCTGGTCGGCATCAATCTGCTGCGCGAGGGACTCGACATCCCGGAGGTGTCGCTGGTGGCGATACTGGATGCCGACAAGGAGGGCTTCCTGCGCTCCACGCGGTCTTTGATCCAGACCATAGGGCGGGCGGCGCGCAACCTGCACGGGCGCGCGATCCTCTATGCCGACACCGTGACCGATTCCATGCGCGCGGCGATCGATGAGACCGACCGCCGGCGTGTAAAGCAGCAGCGTTTCAACCAGGATCACGGCATCACCCCCCAGGGGGTGGTGAAGGCGGTGAAGGAACTGATCGATGGGGTGCCCGGGCGGGCGGTGCCTGGCTCGGCGCGTGGCCGCGCCGAGCAGGCCGAGGCCCTGTCGCCCGAGGCCTTGGGCAAGCTTTTGAAAAAGCTGGAAAAGGATATGTATCGTCACGCCCAAAGCCTAGAATTCGAGCAGGCCGGGAAGTTGCGTGACCGCATCCAGGCGCTGCGTCGTAGTGCCCTGAAACCAGGCTCCGCGGACCGCTTGATCGATGCGTGAGAAGGCGGCGCGCAACGGTTGTTCACGCCTGCTTGACTATGGTAAGGTTCGCAACCCGAAGGCGCGTAGCTCAGTGGTAGAGCACTACCTTGACATGGTAGTGGTCGGTGGTTCGATCCCACTCGCGCCTACCAATTTCCCTATTGAAACGTCGGCGTCAGGCCGGCAGACGAGAAGCCGCTAACGCCCATGCCTGTTATCACCCTCCCCGACGGAAGTGCGCGGACTTACGGTGCGCCGGTGACCGTGGGCCAGGTGGCCGCCGATATCGGCGCCGGGCTTGCGCGCGCGGCCGTGGCCGGACGGGTCGACGGTAGGCTCGTCGATACCTCGTTTCAGATCACCAACGACGCGCGGCTTGCGATCGTGACCGACAAGGACCCGGAAGGGCTGGAGGTCCTGCGTCATTCGACCGCGCACCTGCTGGCGCACGCCGTGAAGAGCCTGTATCCCGAGGCCCAAGTCACCATAGGGCCCGTGATCAACGACGGGTTTTATTACGACTTCGCCTACGCGCCGGGTTTCGGTCCCGAGGACCTCGAGCGCATCGAGGACAAGATGCGCGTCTTGGCGCGCGCGGATATCCCGGTGGCGCGCGAGGTCGTGGACCGTGATCGGGCGATTACGTTCTTCGAGGGCATGGGCGAGGCCTACAAGGCCGAGATCATCCGCGACATCCCCGGCGACGAATCGATCTCGCTCTATCGTCAGGGTGACTTCATCGATCTGTGCCGTGGCCCGCATGTCCCGTCCACGGGCAAGCTCAAGCATTTCAAGCTCATGAGCCTGGCCGGCGCCTACTGGCGCGGGGATTCGCGCAATCCCATGCTGCAGCGGGTGTACGGGACGGCGTTCGCCACGCGCGAGGCCCTGGAGGAGTATCTCCATCGCCTAGAGGAGGCCGAGCGCCGTGACCATCGCCGCATCGGCCGCGCCCTGGATCTCTTCCACATCCAGGAAGAGGCCCCGGGGATGATCTTCTGGCATGACCGGGGGCTGCGCGTCTATCAGGCCATCGAGCAATATATAAGGGGCCTTTTGCGCGCCCACGGCTACCAGGAGGTGCGCACCCCGCTCATCATGGACAAGAGCCTTTGGGAGCGTTCCGGTCACTGGGATAAATTCGCCGACGGCATGTTCACGACCTCGTCGGAGAAGCGCGAGTACGCAGTCAAGCCCATGAATTGCCCGGGGCACGTCCAGATCTTCAATCAGGGCCTGAAGAGTTATCGTGATCTGCCGTTGCGGCTCGCGGAGTTCGGCTCCTGTCACCGCAACGAGCCGTCCGGGACCCTGCATGGGCTCCTGCGGCTGCGCAACTTCGTGCAGGACGACGCGCATATTTTTTGCGCCGAGGCCGACATCCAGCCCGAGGTGAGCGCGTTCATCGATCTCCTCTACCGGGTGTATGCTGATTTCGGCTTTAGCGAGGTGCTGGTCAAGCTCTCGACCCGGCCGGAGCAGCGGGTTGGCGCCGATGAGTTGTGGGACAAGGCCGAGGCGGCCCTGGAGCAGGCCTTGAGCGCCAAGGGCCTAGCCTTCGAGTTGCAGCCCGGCGAGGGGGCCTTCTATGGTCCGAAGATCGAGTTCGCCCTGAAGGATAGCTTAGCGCGGGTATGGCAATGCGGGACCATTCAGGTCGATTTCGCCATGCCCCGGCGCCTGGGGGCGAGTTTCGTGACCGCCGAGGGCCAAAAGGCCGTGCCGGTCATGCTGCACCGCGCCATCCTGGGCTCGCTCGAGCGGTTCATCGGGATCTTGATCGAAGAGCACGCCGGGGCGCTGCCCTTGTGGCTTTCTCCGGTGCAGGCGGTGATACTACCCATTGCGGATCGCCATGCGCCGGTGGCGCAGCGGGTGGCAGATGAGCTGCGCGCGGCCGGCTGGCGCGTCGAGTCGGACTTGAGAAACGAAAAGATAGGCTTTAAAATCCGTGAACATACCCTGCAAAAGGTCCCGTATTTGCTTGTCGTGGGTGACCGCGAGGCCGAGCAGGGGACGGTATCGGTGAGAACTCGCGAAGGCGCGGACCTTGGCGGGATGACTGTGGAGACCCTGACCGCGCACGTCGGCGCGGGCTTGGTCGGTCCGGGACGTGTGGAGGAGTAGATTATCGCTTCGGAACGTGAGACGCGGCTCAATGGGCAGATTACGGCCCCGCGTATAAGGTTGATTGGCGCTGATGGATCGCAGGTCGGCATCGTCGCGAACGCAGATGCCCAGAGGGCGGCCGAGCAGGCGGGACTGGATCTCGTGGAGATATCGCCCAATGTGTCGCCTCCGGTCTGCCGGATCATGGATTACGGCAAGTTCCAGTACGAGGAAAGCAAGCGCCGTCACGTTGCCAAGAAGAAGCAGAAGCAGATTCAGATCAAGGAGGTGAAATTCCGCCCCGGGACTGACATAGGCGACTACGACGTCAAGGTGCGCAATCTGATCCGCTTCCTTGAAAATGGCGATAAGGCCAAGATCACGCTACGGTTTCGTGGACGTGAGATGGCCCATCAAGACCTCGGCATGGAGCTCTTGAAGCGGGTCGAAGGGGATTTGTCGCAGTATGGGACCGTCGAGCAGCGTCCACGGCTCGAGGGTCGACAGATGGTGATGGTCGTCAACCCCAAGAAGTAGGGGCGACGGCCGTGGCCGGTAGGCGGTGGTAACGACCGACTCAAGCCAGGAAGAAGGCCGCAAGGCTGCTTGAGCGGGACAATGACAAGAGCGCGCAGCGCAGAGGACGATATGCCGAAGTTGAAAACGAACCGTGGGGCCGCGAAGCGCTTCAAGAAGGGCGCGGGTGGCTTCAAGTGCCGCCATTCCCATCTGCGCCACATTTTGACCACGAAGAGCACGAAGCGTAAGCGCCATTTGCGCGCCGACCGTCTGGTTCATCCCTCGGATGTGGCGGGTGTCACCCGCATGCTTCCCTACGCCTAAGGAGGGCTACTCATGCCACGCGTCAAACGCGGAGTTACTGCCCGGGCCCGCCACAAGAAGGTCACGGCGCTCGCCAAGGGTTATCGGGGTGCACGCAAGAACGTCTTTCGCGTTGCCAAGCAGGCGGTAGCTAAGGCCGGCCAATATGCCTATCGCGACCGCCGCGATCGCAAGCGCCAGTTCCGGGCGCTGTGGATCGTGCGTATCAATGCCGCCGCCCGTGAATGTGGCCTGAGCTATAGTCGTCTCATGGATGGGCTGCGCAAGGCCTCGATCGTCATCGATCGCAAGGTGCTGGCCGACATCGCGGTCGCCGACAAGGCGGCGTTCGCAGCGCTCGCCGAGAAGGCCAAAGCGACGCTATCCGTCGCTTAAAGGCCGCATCTTCGGGACATGGGCGAGCCGTTCGCAGAAAGGCTTGAGCGGCTCGCGCGCGAGGCAGACGGCGAGCTTGCCGCTACCTCCGATCTCGCCGCCCTCGAGGCATGGCGGGTGCGGTTCCTTGGCAAGAGCGGCCGGCTTACCGAGGAATTGAAGCGCATAGGGACGCTCGGCGTCGAGGAGCGTCCGCACGCCGGGCAGCTCGTCAATCAGATCAAGGGGCGTCTCGAGGCGGCGCAGGGCCGGCGGCGCGAGGCCTTGGCCGCGCGCGCTGAAGAGGCGCGGCTGGTCGCCGAGGCGGTTGACGTGACCCTCCCCGGGCGCGGTCGAGGACTGGGCGGCCTGCATCCGCTCACGCAAGCCTTGCGGCGCATCGAGGACGTGTTCGCGGCCCTGGGCTTTGACTGGGCCGAGGGGCCCGAGGTCGAGGACGAGTTCCATAATTTCGAGGCCCTCAATATCCCCGCTCATCACCCGGCGCGGGCCATGCATGACACCTTTTATCTCGCCTCGGGCGGGCTGTTGCGCACACACACCTCCACGGTACAGATCCGCTTCATGGAGAGCCACGCGCCGCCGTTTCGGATCATAGCCCCGGGACGCGTGTACCGCGCCGATGCCCTGGACCCCACCCATAGCCCGGTCTTTCATCAGGTCGAGGGTCTGGTGGTGGCCGAGGGCATCCACATGGGGCACCTGAAGGCGACCCTGAAAGAATTCCTGGAGCGCTTTTTTGAGCGTTCGCTTGCCATGCGCCTGCGGCCGTCCTATTTCCCGTTCACGGAACCGTCGGCGGAGGTGGACATCGGTTGTTTGCTGTGCGGCGGCACCGGCTGCCGGGTGTGCAAGGGCACCGGCTATATCGAGGTCTTAGGTTGCGGGCTCGTGCATCCGGGGGTACTGGAGCGCATCGGCATCGATGCCGAGCGCTATACCGGCTTTGCCTTTGGCATGGGGGTCGAGCGGCTTTTGATGTTGAAGGATGGGGTGCCGGACGTCCGGCTCTTTTACGAGAACGATCTGCGTTTCCTAAGGAGCCTGCGGTAGGCCGTGCGCATCGCAAAACAGTGGCTTTCAGATTGGCTCGATACGCGCCTGCCCTTCGAGGACTTGGCGGCGGTGTTGACGCGCGGCGGTTTCGAGGTCGAGGGCGCCGGGACCACAGGGCCTGCGTTGCCCGGGGTGGTGGTGGGGCGCATCGCTGCGATCACGGCCCACCCGCACGCCGAGCGGCTGCGCGTCTGCGAGGTCGATTGCGGCGAGCGAGGCATGCGCACGGTGGTATGCGGCGCGGCCAATGCCAGGGTGGGGCTGAAGGCGCCGCTTGCGCTGCCTGGGGCGGTACTCGGGGGACGCGTCATCGCCGAGGCCGATCTGCGCGGCGTGCCTTCACAGGGCATGCTGTGCTCGGGGGCAGAGCTTGGGCTTACCGCCACCGAGGGCCTATGGGAGCTGCCAGACGATGCCCCGCCCGGCGTGGCGCTTGCCGAGTATTTCCGGTTCACCGATCCCTATCTGGACGTGGCCGTGACCCCCAACCGCGGCGATTGCCTGAGCGTGAAGGGCATGGCGCGCGAGATCGCGGCGCTGACCGGCGGGCGTTTTCGTGCCCCGCGGCCGCGAGGCTTGAAGGTGGGCGGCATCACCCCGCGTGTATCGGTCGAGGACAAGTCCGGCTGCCCGCGCTACTGTGCGCGCCTCATAAGCGACATCGCGCCCGGCAAAAGCAGCCCGGGGTGGCTCGTCGAGCGCCTGCGCGTGTGCGGGGCGGCGGCACGCCACCCGGTGGTGGACGTCACCAACTACATTCTTTTCGACCTCGGCCAACCCCTGCACGCCTTCGATGCCGCGCTCGTGCGCGGCGCCCTGGTGGTGCGTGGCGCGCGCCGGGGCGAGGAAATCGCGCTACTCGATGGCTCGACGCGCAGGCTCGAGGCCAATGATCTCATTATCGCCGACGACGAGGGCCCACTGGCAATCGCCGGGGTCATGGGTGGCATGCGCGCGGCGGTAGGGCCCGCGACCCGGAGCGTGCTGCTGGAGGCGGCGTATTTTCGTCCCGACACGCTCTCGCGCACGGCCCGGCGTCTGGGGCTTGCCACCGAGGCGGCGTTGCGTTTCGAGCGCGGCGTGGATCCCGAATTGTGCGTACTCGCCCTTGAGCGCGCTACGGCCTTGATCATGAAGATCACGGGCGGCGGCGTGGCAAGCCCGGCGGTCGATCACGGCGTCCCGGAGCTGTGGCCGCGCGCGGAGCCGATCCGTCTGCGTCTGGGGCGCATCCACCGGCTTTTGGGGGTGGGCGTGCCGCGCGCGCAGGTGGCGCGCCTCCTGAAGGGGCTCGGCATGACCGTTACGGCCTCGCACGGCGACCTGCTCGTGACCGCGCCCCGGTTCCGCTTCGATATCCGCGCCGAGGTCGATCTCGTGGAGGAGATCGCGCGGCTCCTCGGATACGACGACATCCCGGCCGTCTGGCTCCCGCAGGCCCCGGTATCGGCACGGCCGCGCGCCCTGGGCCTGCGCCGCGCCGCCGATCTGCTCGTGGACCGCGACTACCACGAGGCCATGACCTTCAGTCTCGTGGACCCGGAGGAGCAGGCGCGTCTCGGGGTCCCCGCGCAGACCTTGCTGCGCAACCCCTTGGCGGCCCCCTGGTCGGCGTTGCGCGCAAGCCTGATCCCAGGGCTTTT
This sequence comes from Pseudomonadota bacterium, assembly GCA_021841585.1. Classification (GTDB taxonomy): domain Bacteria; phylum Pseudomonadota; class Gammaproteobacteria; order Acidiferrobacterales; family Acidiferrobacteraceae; genus Acidiferrobacter. The sequence goes on from JAKBUS010000005.1 coordinate 12,192, forward strand.
GACCGCGGCCCTCCACAACCGCAGGCGCCAGCAGGGGCGCGTACGCCTGTTCGAGGTCGGGACCTGTTTTCGGGCCGCTTCAGGCCCCGGGGGGGTGGTGGCGGAGGAGCCGCGCCTTTCGGGCGTGGTCCTGGGGCCGGCGTTGCCGGAACAGTGGGGGGCGCCGGCGCGAGCCGTGGACTTCTTCGATGTGAAGGGCGATGTCGAGGCGTTGTGCGCGCTCGCCGGCCAGCCACTGCTGACGGTAACCCCCGACGGCGCCCCGCCGTTTCTGCAGAAGGGGCTCGCCGCGGCCCTCAGCCTGCGCGGCGAGACCATCGGATTCATGGGGGCGCTGGCCCCCGCGCATCGCGAGCGGCTCGGCTTCGAGGAGCCGGTGTTTATGTTCGAGATCCAGGCATCGCTCTTTGCCGAGCCGCCGGCCGCGCGCGCCCAGGAGCCCCCGCGTTTCCCGTCGGTGCGCCGTGACCTTGCGGTGGTTGTGGACGCCGCCGTGCCCGCCGGGGCGGTCCTTGAGACCGTTCGTCTGAATGCCGGGCCGCTTTTGCGGGGGCTGGTGTTATTTGATGTGTATCAGGGCGAAGGCCTTGATTTAGGAAAGAAAAGCCTGGCCATGGGCTTGACCTTGCAAGACTTCTCGCGCACTCTTACTGATGAGGTGGTCGACGGCCTTGTGGCACAGGTCCTGGCGGCCCTGAAGGCGGCCCACGGGGCCGACCTCCGACAATAACAAAAAGCGGTCACGTCAAGGGATGGAACCATGGCACTGACGAAGGCGGACCTCGCTGAGGCGCTGTTCCGGGAGCTTGGACTGAATAAGCGCGAGGCCAAGGACTTTGTCGAACTCTTCTTCGAGAAGATCTGCGAGACCCTGGGCCAAGGCGAGACCGTCAAGCTGTCGGGTTTCGGCAATTTCGATATCCGCCGCAAGGGCAGGCGGCCGGGACGCAATCCCAAGACCGGCGAGGAGATCCCGATCGCCGAACGGCGCGTCGTAACCTTCCGCGCCAGCCACAAACTGAAGGAGCGGGTCGACGGCCATGCTCGATCCGGGGGATAATAGCGAGCTTCCCCCCATCCCGGGGAAGCGGTATTTCACTATCAGCGAGGTCAGCGATCTCTGTCGCGTCAAGCCGCATGTGCTGCGCTACTGGGAGCAGGAGTTTCCAAAGCTGCGGTCGGTCAAGCGGCGCGGCAACCGCCGCTATTATCAGCACCATGATGTCTGCCTGATCCGCGAGATCCGGCATCTCCTCTACATCGAGGGCTTCACCATCAGCGGCGCGCGTAACCGTTTGATGCATGACGGTGAACCGCCCGCCGAGGTCCGTGCCCAGGCTTTGGCCCTGCTCGCCGAAGGGCTCGAGGAGGTGCGTCGGCTTTTGACATCCGATGCCGGTCCTTCCTAGAATGGTCGTGGAGGCGACGCATGTCCCGATATCGTGAGATTGTTACTGCGGCCGTCGTGGCCGACCACATCGATGACCCGTCCTGGGTCATTCTCGACTGCCGATTCACCCTGAGCGACCCCGAGGATGGTGCCGCGGCCTATGCCGAAGGGCATCTGCCGGGGGCCCGTTACGCCGACCTCGAACGTCATTTGTCCGCGCCCCGTGACGGCCGATCGGGCCGCCACCCCTTGCCGCAGCCGGCGGCGTTCGCCGAGGCCTTGCGGGCCTGGGGGGTGGGCCCCCAAACGCAGGTCGTGGCTTACGACGAGGGGAGTTCCGTCTACGCCAGTCGCTTATGGTGGCTCATGCGCGGCTGGTGGGGGCACGAGGCCGTGGCGGTCCTCGATGGGGGGCTTGAGGCGTGGATGGCCGCGGGGCAGCAGCTTAAGCCCGAGGTACCGAAGGTCTCTCCGGCCCCGGCCTATGCGCGGCCTGCGACTGCCGAGGGGCGCTGGCTCGATACCAGCGCCGTCGAGGCGGTCGTCAGTGGCGCCGATGGACGTCTGCTGGTCGATGCCCGCGGCGTGCCGCGCTTTAGGGGCGCGGTCGAACCGGTCGATTCGGTGGCCGGACACATCCCCGGGGCGCGCAATCGCCCGTTTGAGGGCAATCTACGCCGCGACCACACCTTTCGGCCGCCGGAGGAACTGCGCGCGGAGTTTCTGGCATTGCTCGACGGGCGTCCCGCCAGCGATATCGTGCATTACTGCGGGTCGGGGGTGTCGGCCTGTCACAATATCCTGGCCATGGCGTTGGCGGGCTTCGGGGTCACGACCCTGTATCCGGGGTCGTGGAGCGCGTGGGTGAGTGATACGCGCCGTCCAGTGGCGACCGGGGACTGATCGGTAAGGATTGGCTCGATACGAACAAGGGGGTCCGGGTGGGCGGCGCGCCGGCGCCAGCGCCTTTAAGGGCCCCGTCAAGCGGGGGATGGCCATGAAGCTCTATGATCTCGAACGGTCCGGGAATTGTTACAAGATTCGCCTGCTGTTGGCCTTTCTTGGGCAGGCCTATGAACGAGTACCTGTGGCTTTAGACGAGGGCGCGCAACGTGCCTCCACGTTTCTGCGCTTGAACCCCCGCGGCCAGATACCGGTGCTGGTGACCGATGAGGGCACGGCCATCTGGGATTCCACCGCCATCCTCGTCTATCTCGCGCGGCGTTATGGTAGGGAGCAGTGGCTTCCGGGGGATCCGCTTGGCATGGCGCGCGTCATGCAGTGGCTGGCGCTCGAGCAAAACGAGGGGCGCTACGGGACGGCGCGGGCGCGCGTGATCGGTCTGGGCCTCAAAGGCGCCCTGGGTCAGACCGGGAGCCTGGAGGAGTCGCGGCGCTTGGCCGAGATCGCGTTCGCGACCCTCGAGGAGCGTCTCGCCCATCACGCGTGGCTGGCCGCCGATCACCCGACGATCGCCGATATCGCCTGCTATCCCTACACCACACTCTATCCCGAAAGCGGCTTTACGCTTGACGGCTATCCTGCGATCCATGCGTGGTTTGCACGTCTCGAGGCATGGCCTGGCTACGTCCCCGTACCGCGCCGGCCGGCGGTCAAATAGAGGCGGCCATAATATCCATATCAGAAACCCGTTTTCGCGGGCTGGTGTTTTTCAGGACACCTAGTTCGTGGATTGGTGCCCAAGGGGTCCGCCAGCCGTCCCACGCGCTCCTTTAGGGGGCGCCCGGTGGGGGTCGTCTTGTGGGCGCGGGCTCGTGGGGTGGTCTAGGGGGGTTTGGCAACAGTCCTGTGGCAACGAGCTGCTCCTCCGAGATCGACCAAGTTGCGAGCATCGCCACGGTGGCATTCAGGATCCGTGCGTCGACATAGGCGCGATGCGCGTGGTAATGGGCCACGTCGCGGCGTAGGGTCCGTATGCGCCTGAGAAGTTGAGGCAGGGTCAGGACAAGCCGTCCCGGGAGCAGGAGGTAGCCCGCCCCCTCGGTCACAAGCCGCGTGGGCATGCGTAAGGATGCCGTCAGGTGCCATAGCGCAATGGCCCCGAGAACGACAAGGCCGATCTCGCCTGCGACCATGACGCCTTCCCGCAGCCAGAAGCGATGGCGCCATTCGCGGGTGCCGGGGAAATGGGCGGCGACGGTGGCGCGGCAGCGGTAAAACTGATAGCGGATGTAGCGGGTGCCGGCATCGGGGCGGCGCATGTTATGGCCTCCGCCCCGTGCCGTTTCTATCAATCCCCGAGTACGGGTCTGCGCTCGCCGTCTCCTTGGAGCGCATAGGCCTCCTCGCCGTGCGCTGCGTCATCGCCGATCAGCAGGTCCTCGTCACTCATCCGTAGCGGTATGAAAAAACTGATGACCTTCAGGATGATGACTGTGCCTACTATGTTCCAGGCGATAATGAAGCCCGCCCCGATCAATTGCAGCACCACTTGGTGGAAGTCGCCATAGGCCCAACCTGTGTAGCTAACCCCCGGCGCCGCCTTACCGGTGCCAACCCATTCGAGCATCCGCGGATCGGCAAGTATCCCGGTCAGTATCCCACCTAGGAGACCGGCCACCGCATGCGTATGAAACACGCCGAGCGTGTCGTCGACCTTGCGCATGAAGGCCTTCTTCCCGAGCCAGTTCATGCTGATCCACGGGATGATGCCGGCGCACACGCCGATGATGATTGCCCCCCAGCCGTTCACATAGCCGGCCGCCGGGGTGATCGCCACGAGCCCGGAGATCATGCCATTGACTGCGCCCAGGACCGACGGCTTTTTGAAGAACGTGGTATCGAAGATCGTCCAGGTCAGCAGTGCCACGGCGGTCGCGATATTGGTGTTCAGGATCGCGGCGGCGGCATCGGCATTGGCAAAGTAGGGGTCGCCGCCGTTGAAGCCATCCCAGCCAAGCCACAGGATGCCGGCACCGGCCAAGGTCACGAGCACGCTGTTGGGTAGGAACGATTCCCGGTCACGCTGTAGGCGCGGGCCGATCATGGCGGCGGCCGTGAATCCCGAGACGCCGGCGGCCAGATGGATGACATAGCCGCCGGAGAAGTCGGCAACACCGAGGGTACCGAGCCAGCCCCCGCCCCATAGGCTAAAGGCGCCTACCGTATAGACGACCGTGAGCCATATCGGCACAAACACCATCCAGGCGCGGAAGTTCATGCGCCCGAGCAGAGATCCGGCGAGAATGATCAAGGTGATGGCGGCGAACACGAACTGGAAAAAGACCATGGTCGCCATCGGAAAGGCGAGCCCCGGCATGCCGGATGCCGCCGCCGGTATCGTCGCGCGGCCCTCTTCAAGGACCGACGAGATGATAGGCCCGGGGTGACCGAGGAAGGTCGTAAGTTCGGGGCCGAAACTCATGTTGTAGGCCCATAGCACCCAGGCGACGAGTACGGCCGCGAACGCATACAGCGCCATGAACGCAGAGTTGACCGCCCATTTCTTTTTGACGATCCCGCCATAAAGAATGACAAGGCCCGGGACACTTTGAAGACCGACAATAGTTGCGGCGGTCAATTGCCACGCATTGTCGCCGGCATTCAGCCAGCTCGGTGCAGGTATCAGCATAATTCCCCCAATTTGTGAATGGCGACCGGACCAAGGCAAGATCCGTGCCTACGGCCACGCGTGTTTGTGTGACCATCAAAGGGTGGGCTTATGCTGAGTTTGCAGGGGAAAACTCCAGGGGCCTGTCCGCTACGCGCCCCGCTATGGGGCATAGAGTCGTGGCTGTCGCCCGCTTTCGGGGCATGGTCCGCGTCGGTCGATGCCTGCGCCAGAGGCTGCAGGGCAGGCTTGTCGCCGGCGCGCTGCTCTTCTACGATACCGAGGGCAGGGTTTTCGTGACGGGTGGCACGGGTTATATCGGTTCGCACACGGCCGAGGGCCTCATGGAAGCTGGTCATGAGGTGGTTTTATAGGACAACCTGTCGAACAGCCGGGCAGCGGTGGTAGCGCGTATCGGCGAGATCACCGGGAGGCGCCCGGCATTCGTGCCGGGTGATGTGCGTGATGCCGCGGCCCTCGATCGGCTCTTGGGCGAGCAGGCCTTCGACGCGGTCATTCACTTCGCGGGCCTGAAGGCGGTCGGGGAATCGGTGCAAAAACCGCTCCTCTATTATGAAAACAATGTCCAGGGGACGATCACGCTTCTGCGCGCCCTGGATCGGGCCGGCGTGCGGACCTTTGTATTCTCGTCGTCGGCCACGGTCTATGGCGATCCAGCGCAAGTCCCTATCCGCGAGGACTCCCCGCGCTCTGCCACCAATGCCTACGGGCGCTCGAAGATCATGATCGAGGACGTGCTCGCCGACCTTGCGGCCATCGATTCGCGATGGCGCATCGCGCGCCTGCGTTATTTCAATCCGGTCGGGGCTCACGAGAGCGGGCTTTTGGGTGAGGACCCAGAGGGCATCCCCAACAACCTCATGCCTTATATCGGCCAGGTCGCGGTCGGCCGCCGGGCGGCGTTACGCGTCTTCGGGGCTGACTACGAGACCCCGGATGGCACCGGGGTGCGCGATTACATTCATGTCGTGGATCTGGCCTTCGGGCACGTTGCAGCCCTGCGCTACCTGCACGCCCATGCGGGGATGCTGACCGTGAATCTCGGCACCGGCCGCGGTTATTCGGTGCTCGAGATGGTGCAGGCCTTCGGGCGGTCGATTCCCTACGAGGTCGTAGCGCGCCTACACGGGGGATGTGGCGCAATGCTACGCCGATCCGTCGGCCGCTCACGAGCTTCTCCAATGGCGCGCCACTTACGACCTCGACGCCATGTGTCGGGATGCTTGGCGCTGGCAGAGACAAAACCCGGAAGGTTACGAGGGCTGATGGGCACCGGCCGCGAAAGCGCGACCGGTCCACCGCAGATCGTGTCGTGTTCAAGACGATTGGCGCGCGCCACTTTTTGAGGCTAGGTCATGGGGCATCCTTGATGCCGCAAGAGGGGTCGTGGTCGTCGTCGCGTCGACCAAAGGAGGAGGCCGCCATGCGCAGGTCTTCGACTTGGTAGGGCTTATTGATGCAACCGCAAAAACCATAGGCCTTGAAATTCGCCATGATGGGGTCGTTGGAGTAGCCGCTCGAGACGATGGCGCGGACCGCCGGATCGATGGCCAGCAGCGCTTGCATCGCCTCGTGGCCGCCCATACCGCCGGGGACGGTAAGATCGAGGACCACGCCATCATAGGGGCGCCCTTCTGCCTGTGCTGCGCGATATCGCTCTATGGCCTGCTGTCCGTCTGCCACCGCCTCGACTTGGTACCCGAAGCTCGCCAAGGCCTTATGGGCAAATCGCCGGATCACCGGTTCATCGTCCATAAAAAGGATCCTCCCGGTACCTTGAGGCGGTGTCCAGCCCTTGTCGGGTGGGGCCCCCACTTTTTTTTCGGAGGCGGGCAGGTACAAGCAAAAGGTGGCGCCTTGACCAGGTTCAGATTGGACTGTCATATGGCCGCGGTGTTTTTTGATAATCGCGTACGATATTGCAAGGCCAAGCCCCGTGCCTTTCGTTTTGGTAGTAAAGAAGGGGTCGAATATTTTGTCTAAGTGGGCCTTGATTATGCCCTCGCCCTCGTCTCTTATCGTCGTCCGTGCATAGTTTCCGATCAGGGATAGTCCGTTATCGTGGCCGAGGGTCACGTTCTCCGCGACTACGTGAATGGCCCCGCCTTGCGGCATTGCCTGTTGCGCGTTCAGGATAAGATTGTTGATAACCTGGCTCAATTGGCCTTCATCGGCCTCCACCGGCCATAGATCCCCTGCAATCGAGGAAAGAATTTTCGTATTCGAGCCGCGCACGGCGAAGGCCAGCCATTCTTTCAATACGCGGCCAAGCGAGACGGTCTTTTGGATCGGCACACCGCCATGCGCAAAAATCAGTAGCTGTTGAGCAAGATCCCGGGCGCGCAGGCCGGCCCCCTCGGCAGCCATCAAGCTCTTAAACAACTCGCTGCTAGGATCCAGTGAGAGGCGCGCAAGGCCGATATTGCCGATGATTGCTGTCAAAATATTATTAAAATCATGGGCAATGCCACCGGCCAGGATGCCGACGGTTTCCAGTTTGCTAGATTTCGATAGATCTGTATCGAGCTGTTCACGCTCTGTCACATCGATGCACGAGCCAATATATCCTGTGAGGCGACCTTCCCACATGAGCGGGATACCGACGTCAAGAATGAGGCGATACACACCATCGTGCCGGCGCAAACTATATTTTAACTCGAACCGTTTTGTGCCTGCGAACGCCAGCGCGTAGCGTTCGAAGCAGTGCGCGCGATCGTCAGGGTGAATTGCCGCTCGCCAATGGTCATCATGCGCTTGATCGGCGCCCTCACCAAAAAATGTCTGCCAGCCGGAATTGACATAGGTGACCTGGGTGTCGGGATTGCGCATCCAGATCATGACGGGGACGTTATCGGCGATGGCGTGGAAGCGGGCCTCGCTCGCCCGCAACGCTTCGTTCGCCCTCGCACGCTGCGTCACGTCGCGGATATTGCATTGGATGACCCGTTTTCCGTCTTCCTCGTAGAGATTGGCGACAATCTCGATGATGTGCTGGTGGCCGTCCTTGACTTTCAGCGGTACGTTGTCGAAGCGGGCGTAACCCATAGTGCGGAGCTGCGTGAGCAGCGCCTCGCGGGACGCGGAGTCGGCAAACAGGTCGATATGCGGGAGTGCGCGACCCACAAGCTCGGCATGCGTATAGCCCCATAACTGCATTATATAGGGGTTAGCATCGGCGATGCGCCCGCTGTCGGCATCAAGGATCAATATGCCATCCTGCGCCGCCTCGAACAGGCGCCGATAGCGGACCTCCGAACGCCGTATTGTCTCGCGCGATGCAAGCTGTTCCGTGACATCCTCGATAGACAGCACGATCATGTCCGTGGCGCCTGGGGCTTCTTCCAGGCGCCGGGCGTTTAGACGCATGGTTCGCCGCCCCAGGGTCGGAAAGGCATGGGTCACCTCGTAATCCTCCAGAAAACGGTCGCGGGGCAGAATTTCTTGGAGCAGGGTATGCAAGTCGGCGATATCCCATGCGCCGTTACTCAATTCCCAGATCGAGCACCCTTCGACCGTACTTGCGGACAACCGGAAGGTCTTGTAGAAGGCGTCGTTGGCGGCGCGTACATGGAGTGTGCCGTCCAGCGTCAGGAGCGGCACGCGCGCCGTGCGCAGCATGGCATTGGCATACATCAGTGCCCGCTCCGCTTCCAGCGTGCTACGCTTCAGGGCGTCTATGTTCACGAGCACCATGACCGCGCCATCGATTCGCCGGTCGAACGTCAGATAGGGCTGAAGGCGCAAGAGGTGCCAGCAGCCACTGCGATCCCGAACCTCGCATTCATGGGCGGTGACGGTATCGATCACGAGAGTGGCGAGGCGCGTGAGGTCCTGGCAGTCGAGTTGATGGGGAATGCCGGCAATCGACTGGCCGATGTCGGTGGCGCTGAGATTGAAAAGTTGTGCGGCGAGTGGCGTAAAGCTGCGTATGCGCAGGTCGCGGGCCAGCACCAGTATGGGAAGATGGACGCTCAACTGAAGGTTGCTCAAGTCGTCATTTAAGCGGCCTAATTCCGCGTTGCGATGGGCCAACTCCGTGTTGATAGTGATTAACTCTTCGTTGGCCGAGTCGACCTCTTCCTGGGAGGTCTCGAGCTGCTCATTGGTGCTTTGCAGTTCCTCGTTTGCCGACTGCGTCTCCTCGTTGCTCGCCTGGAGTTCCTCATTGGCGGCCTCATATTGTTCCTGGAGGGCCTCCATATAGTCGCGTAGCTCGGCCAGTTCACGCTCGCTGCGTAGGGCGCGCCGCAGCGCGGCCTTGGGATCTCCGGGCGTAGGACCTTGTTGTGTCTCGAGGGCGGCCGCGCTCTTCCGGCGGGATGGCCCGAGTGGTTCAAAGAGGATCAGATAGTGGCGTTCCTTGAGGTTTTTTAACGGGATGACCTCGATCGTGATGCCCGGCACGCCTAGCCCGTCGGCGTGTGTCGGCAAGTGGCGCTTACGGACCACGCCCTCGCTCTTCGTGGCCTTTGCGAGGGCCGCGCGCAACGGCATCCGTATATCCGCGTGGGCCATCTGCAGCACGTTAAAGTTGGCCTTGTGGCTCGGGGGTTCGAGGTAGGGGCTGGTCGAACCGCGAAACTGGAGGATGTCGCCGTCGGCGTTGACCAGTACGCCCGGTGGCGCAAAGCGCTTGACCGTGACCCGATCGGCCTCGCGTTGGGCGTTGAGCCCGGACGGCGCGCTCGTCCGGGGGGCGGTGGTGCTGGGCGTGGGCCCCGGGGCGAATCGCCGGGACGGCGTCACCGGAAGAACCAGTCGGGATCCGGCGCTGGACTTTTTGGTGTAGATCTTGCGTTTCTTGTCGAGTGCCTGGAACAGCTCCGTGGCCGTCCCCACCGATTCGGATGTCCCGAGGAGCAGAAAGCCCTCAGGCTTGAGAGCGTAATGGATGGTCGTCAATAGGGGTTTCTGGATCGCGGGCTCCAGGTAAATGAGCATATTGCGACAGCTGATAAAGTTCATGCGCGCAAACGGCGGGTCGCTCAAAAGGTTGTGGCGCGCAAATACGATTTGTGAGCGCAGCTCTTTGCTGATGCGATAGCTCCCGTCCTCTTCCACAAAGAAGCGCCGCCGTCGTTCGAGCCCGACCTCCTGCATGAGGCTCTCCGGATAAAGCCCGGCCCGCGCCGTGTCGACGCGGCCCGCGCTGAAGTCGGTGGCAAAGATCTGCAGTTCGCGCGCAGCGCCCCCGGCTTGTTCGCTGAATTCGGTGATAGCCATGGCCAGTGAGTAGGCCTCCTGGCCGGTGGAGCAGGCCGGCACCCAGATGCGCAACGGGTCTTTGCGCCCAAAGGCGAAAAGCGCCGGAAAAACCATCTGTTTCAAGGTCTCGAAGACCTCGGGGTCGCGGAAAAAACGTGTGACACCGATCAGCATGTCGCCCGTGAGCCGCTCAATCTCCTGAGCATCCTCGCGCAGCAGTCGTGCATAGTCGGTCGTTTGGGTGATGCCGTGTAAGGCCATGCGTCGGCTGATGCGGCGCTCTATGGTGACGGATTTGTAGAGCGAAAAATCGATGCCTGAGTGCTTGCGAACGAGACCATAGACGGCACCGGCGTCTTGAGCCTCGAAAGAGTTAGTGTGCGTCTTTACGGCCTTGCGCAGGGTTTTAGGGGCGGGGATAAGCGCTTGCGCTGAAGACTCGGGACGGGCGGGATCAATAGACGGCGCCGTGCCCGGCCTGTCTTGTGCGACATAGGGATGGCTTGCGATGCGCGCCAGTTCTTCGGCGATCGCCTTCGGGGCGAGCACGAGATCTACGCAGCCTGCTGCGATCGCGCTTCGCGGCATGGAGCGATAGGCGGCGGAATGGTCCTGCGCAAGCGTGATGCCGCCTTGGGTCTTGATGGCCTCTAGTCCGATGGTCCCGTCGGAGGCGTTGCCGGAAAGGATGATGCCTATGGCGCGTTCCCGGCCATCGTGCGCCAAGGACTCGAAGAAGATGTCAATGGTACGCGCCGCCCCCGGCGTGGAGTCACGCGGCTGCACCATCAACAGGCCCCGCGCGATCCGCAGGCAGGTGTTGGGGGTGATGACGTAGACGTGATTGGGCAAGACGCGTTGTCTATGCGTAGCCTCATGGACCGGCATGGCGGTCTTGGCTGATAGCAAATGGGCCAATACGCTGGGGTGCGCGGGGGCCAGGTGTTGTATGAGCACAAAGCCCATGCCGGTGTCCGCCGGAAGGCAGGAGAAAAGCTGGGTGACCGCCTCGATGCCGCCGGCTGAGGCTCCTATACCCACGATCGGAAAGCGCAAACCGATACGGAGTGCAGAAGAAATCTTTGAAAAAGTTTTCGGGGTTGCCACAATCGACTCTCCTGACTGCATGGCGTTCTGACGCACGCGGAAATGGATGAGCCATCAGGCCAGACGATTCTGAAGTATCCGAGAACGAGGCCTTGCACTGATATTTGAGGCCTGAGGCGCCAGAATATCCTAATTGTGTCTCCGCGAACAGGAAAACCTGCTGGGCGCAAGATTTTCCGGTCTCGTCCATCGGATATCCTTTCCGACATAATCACTGCGCCATGGTTTCACAGACACCAAAAGTTCACGGGTAATTCCATTATCCGAATTACTTTACCGGACCGATCATCGAGTCGATATCGTGAGGAGGGTCGGATAAGCGATTATTTTCCGGGTGCTTTACTGATGGTTGTCGCGAAGGCGCGCAGACCAACCCCCTGTCCCGCCCTCTACTACGCTCCCATTGTGTCCGTCGCTCGCGCTGTAATCACCCCTTGTCATTATCTGCGGACAAACGGTCTGTAAATAGACACACACGGAAGAATGCTACGGCTAGGTTTTGTGTTTTTTCATGCGTGGTCTTGCCGGCAAGTCCGGGATGTCGGATCAATGGACCGTACGCAGCGGGTAGCGCTGACTCGTGCCGTCAGGTACAAGCGGGCGCTATAAATTCAAATGGGGTCTCAAAAGGACGCAAGGCGTCCAACAAGGTGCGGGATTGGATATCATAAAGGCAGTCGGCATGACCGCTGTTGCCGCAGCCATCGAGTTCACAGGGTTGGCAGGGGCGGTTTCCGGTGATGAGCGATAGCCGCGTCTGCCATGGGCTAAAGCGATGGTGATCGCCGGGTCCGAAGCACACGATCACGGGCAGCCCCATGGCCGCGGCGATATGCATGGGACCGGAATCGGCACCGACGAAAACGCGCGCGGCCGACGCCAGGGCGGCAAGCTCGGTGAGCGTAAGGGCGCCGGCAAGGTCGATGATACCATCGCCGCGGCCATGGGCGAGCGCGTGGGCAAAGGTCTGCTGCCAGGCCTCATGGCCGCTCGTTATGACCACCGTAAGGCTCTGGGCTTCGCAGTGGTCGAGAAAGTCACGACACAAGGCCGCCGGCAGGGTGCGGCCGCGTTGTCCGGCGAGCGGCGCAAACAGCACGAAGCCTTGCGGCGGGATGTGGTGCAAGGCGAGCAGCGCGTCGATGCGGGCGCGTGCCACCGCCCCGGGTTCGATCGTGGCGCGACGCGCCGTGGCGGCGGGCTTTAGACCCAGGCGGCGCAAGAGATCGAGATGCAGCTCGGCGACATGCCGGCGGTTCGGATCGGGGGGTCGGGGCAGGGTATGGGTGAACAGTCGTCGCCACATGAAGCGCTTGAGCGGGGAGCCATGCGTGACCTCCGACGCGCCGACCGCGTAGGGGATGCGCAGGAGGGCTTTGAGTGCAGGCCCCCATGAGCCATCGGTCGTGTGCGGAGATTGTATGAGCAGGTCATAGCGATGCGCGCGCAGGGCGCGGATCAAGGCCCAGCGCGGCCTAAGGGTACGCCACAGGCCCTTTCGGCGCCAGCCTCGATCGATGGTATGGACGGCGGCGATCGCCGGGTTATGCCTAAAGAGTTCGGCTAGTGGTTGATGTACCAAGATATCGATCCGTATGCCCGGGATCATGTCTTGGAGCGCGGTGACGAGCACCGATGAGAGCACGGCATCGCCAAGCAGTTGCGGCATGATGATGAGCACCCGCTGCAGGCGCGATGCGGCCACGGCATCGGACGGCGTGCGGTGGGGGCGGGTCTGCGCCCAAGACGGGTTCGGCGTGTCCGCCATCAGCCCCCCTCGGACAGGGCCTGGCCGCCTTTCGGCGCGTGCTTGAGCGAGATGAGTCGGGGAGGGTTCGCGGGGCTACAGATCGGGCCGGGAACGGGGTGCGCGGGCATGGGGTTGCGGCGCTCGGGCTTATGCGCGGGCCCGTGCGGATCGGGGATGCAGGCCTCGGCGTGGCGCAGGGCCGCATGCCAGTAGTCGAGGAACGACTCTTCGCCGGCCCGCGCGGTACACACCGGAACGGTGCAATCGCTCCAGTCAAGCGCCACATCGAAGCGCCCGGCCAGTGACGCGGTAAGACTGCGGCGGCCGACCTCGGTCGATAGCGCCTCGATCGGCATCACGATGTCGGCGTGGCGTTGCGACAAAGCGGTGCCAAGCGCGAACACCGCGGCAAACGCGCGCATCGCGAGGTCCGGGTCACGGATCGCCAGACGCTCGGCCTCGCGTTGTGCTGCTCCCGCATCGCTCAGCCGCGGGACGGGATCGAGATCGAGGGTCGCGAGATAATCGGCGATCCACGGATCGCGCCGGCTCGTCAGCAGGATGATGAGCGGGCGCGTCACGAAATAGAGGTCACCCAAGGTCTGGCTACGGCCGTATGCCGAGCGCCATAGGCCCAAGCCGTCACGGGTCAGGGCGATGTGGACACCGGGCATGTGCCGCCTAAACCACGCTACGCGCCCCGTCGACCGGCAGAAACCGAACACCGCGCGGCGCCCGGCGGCGTGCGCGTGTGCGACGAGGCTATTCAGATAAGCCTGTTGTTGCGGCAAGGGTTCGTCGTTCACAAAGTAATAGGTATAGGGCAGGGCGTGTTCGAAGCCGCGCACGCCGCCGCCGGGCGCGAGCAGCGGCTCAAACTCATGGTAATAGGGGGCGTCGAGTGGCGGATGGCCGGATGGCCAAGAGGTGGCGGTGGCGCTGGCCACGGCCGCCTGCGTCACGGTCTCGAGGGCCTCGTGAAAGGGTTCGTAGAAGGCGAGGTACTGAGGGCATGACCGAAATTTGTTCCAGACATAAGTCGATCCGGCGCGCCACGGGGCATGGATCCAGATAGGGCCCGTGCGTGCATCGTGCACGGGGCGACCGGTCGTTGCCGGCGTCATGGGGTTTCGGCGGCGCGTCTCCAGCCACGCGATCTCCTGGGTCAAGGCCAGCTGCCGGCGGCCGAGCAGGCCTAGCTTGTATTTCATGCGCCGCGAACGCACATGCAGATCGGCAAGGCGCAGTGCCAAGGCCACCCGTCGGCGGATTCGTGACAGCCACTTCATCCCCATCACGATCCGTCGGCCATGCCGGCGGTTTTGTCGGGAAATAGGTAAGCGGCCGCGTGTATAAGGTTCTCGGTATCCATGTCCATGCTATCGTAGGCGCCGCCGTGAGGGTCGGTTGTTACCATTTGTGACGCTCGCGGCTGATTAAGTTCCACGGGGGAATCCCATTGGGGCGCTTTGCGGCGATCTGGAGACCGATTAGACTAGCGCGTCTCGCGGCCCAAGCGGGCACGCTTAATTAATAAGAAAATACTATCAAAGGAGATGATGATATGAAAAACCGTTTCGTAGTGGCAAGTCTCGTGGCCCTGTGCGCATTTCCGGCCGCGAGCTTCGCGCGCGTCTGGTTGGGCGGCGATGTGGGTGTGACCGGTGGCGCGCTCGCCGGCACCTCGCCGATCGGCATATATGGCGGGCTTTCGACGCGGTCTTTTCCGGTTGGCCTCGAGCTTGGCTATCAGTTCTTGAGCGCGAATCCCGCTCATCTCGGGATGTTCACCGCCAGCGCCTTGTACCGTACCTCGCTCCCGCGTGTTCGGGGCCTGCACTTCCTGGCACGCCTGGGTCTCGCCGACATTCGCGGCGAGCAAAACCCCCCGAACGCCACCTTCGTCCGCAACAGCCTGCGGCCGATCATCGGGGCCGGCGTCAGCTATCGCGTCATGCGCCGCTGGGATGTGCGCGGGGAATATGATGTCATCATCGATCCGCGCACGCTTGGTGGGCCGGCCCAGAACGCCGACGAATTGCTGGTGGGCATGACCTACCAGTTCGCCGCGCACTAAAGTATGCGCCACGGGGGCGCGGTGCGCGTCCCCGCGGTGTCCGGCGCGCCGTTCTTTAAAGGCCCTGTGGTCACCGGGGTCAGATCAGATACTTGATACCGACCGCCGTGAGCAGCGCGAGTGTGGCACGCAGGAACGTGCGCTGGTTGATGCGCATGTGCAGGTGGTTGCCGAGATAAAGTCCGAGGGCGGCAGCCGGCGCCATGGCGGCAAAGACGACCGTGAGCGGCCAGGTGAGCAGTCCGAAGGCTATATAGAGTCCGCCACGCACGATGTTGTCGGTGAGCGCAATGGCCTGAAACGTGGCACGGAAGGCGCGCTTGTCGAGATGGCGCATTTGCAGGTAGGCCACGAGCGGTGGACCTCCGCCCCCATAGAGGCTACCGACTATGCCCCCGAACACCCCGAGCGGGAGGGCCCAGGCGCGCGCGATGCGTGGCATGCGTTCCGGCTTGGCGACGATCGCGTAGACGACATAGGCAAGAATGAAGATCCCCAAAAACAGCGTGAGCTTTTGTGCGTGGGTATGGGCGAGAATGAGCGCCCCGATGGCAAGACCCACGAGCGAGCCGGGGACGAGCCATGTGAGCTCTCGCCACTGCATTTTTCGGAAGTCGTAGGCACCGAGCAGTATCGATCCCAAAAGGTCGAGCAGTAGCACGACCGGGACCACCTCCTTCACAGGGAAGCTCAAAGACAATAACGCCACAGAGATGAGGCCGGACCCAAAGCCTATGGTCGCGCGCACATAGAAGGCGGCAAACACCACAAGCTCTAGAAAGGCGAACAGCTCCGGCTTTTGCGTAAGTTGGGTAATCGTGAGATGGGTCATCATGACCTGCGGCACTCCAGGGCCGGGCACCATAGGATTCGGCGGCCCTTGCGGCGGTTTGGGTCAATAATCCCACCTCCCCGGATACTGGCTGATCATAGGGGAATGATGGGTGCGATCCGGATGGGACTGTCCCGGCAAACGCGTGCACCGCGCGCCTGATGTTCGGTGGCGCGTCGGTCGTGGCCGTCAGCGCGAACACGCCTCCGAGCGGCCGATGAATTCCGCCGGCATGGTAGTGCATGTCGGGAATGGGAATCAATGCCTATAGGCTGGTCCGGCCACGGGCTTGTGGCGGCTGACTCGGTTATACTCTAAAGAAAAAAATCGGGGGGTAAGGAACCGCATGTGCGGTCCTGTCTTGGCATCGTGGGGCGCTTGTGGCCCGGTCGCTGGTCGTGCGCGATTATCGGCTGCGGGCCGGGCCGGACCCCAGGTGGGTGCGTGGGATCCATGGCCAGCGTGGGGCCTACGGTCCGTGAGCGCCCCGGCGTCGTTCGTGAACGCCATGTCTTATGAGTGACGGCACTGGGCGATCACGACGGTGGTGGGCAGTGGCGTTTGCCGGTCTCGCCCTGCTCTCGACCCTGGCGGCGGCCGGCTACGCGATCAGCTCCTGGACGGGGGCGCAGCGCGATGCCTCCCGCAGCCTTTTGAGGGCGACACGCCTTTTGGCGACGACGGTGCGCTGGCGCCTGCGAGACGACCATGCGGCCCTGGCGTCCCTGGGGCGGGCCATCGCCCATCTGCCGCGGCTGGGTCGCAGCGGGGGTTATCTGCGGATCGGGCGCCTGGGCCGGCGGTTTATGGCGCATCACCCGACGATCATGGCCTGGGCGGTGCTAGGCCCCCATGGATCGGTGTGGTGGCGCGCCCCGGCCGGCGCGTCCCCGATTCCCGGGAGGAGGGATGCCAGTCGCTGGGCGCGTGGCCAGCCGGCCGGCGCCTTCCGGGTGGGGCGGTCGCGCGCGGGCCGGGGCGTACCGTTGTGGCTCACGGGGCGCGCACGCCATCACGTGCCATTTCTGATCTGGGCCTTGTGGTCACCGGGGCTGGGCGGGATGGTTCGCGCCCCCACCGCGGCCGGCCTTTCCTGGGGCCGGGGTCCGGTCATCGCCATGGGTCCGTCGGCGCCGGTGCCGTCGGCGGCCGTGCGCCTGCCCATCGCCGGCCATCGGCCGGCCGGCCGTCTGACCGTGGACCTCGGCGCGCGCGCGGCCCCCTGGTTCGGCGCCTATCGGTGGGTGCCCGGCTACTCCTTTGCGGTCTTTGCCCTACGGCCACGGGCCGCGGTGTATGCGCGTGCCCGCGAGGCCGTCCATGTGGCCGCGCTCTGGCTTGGCGTCGTGTTGGCGGCGCTCGCGATCGTGTACCGGGCCGTGGTGCGCGGCGAGATGCGGATGGTTCGCGAACGGATGGCCGTGGAAAGACGATGGCCGGAGGCCAAGACCGAGATCGAGGGGATCGTGCAGTCGCTCGCCGAGGCGGTGTTCGCCACCGACTGCGAGGGCCGCATCGAATACCTGAATCGCGCCGCCGAAAAGCTCACCGGCTGGACGCGCTCGGTGGTACAGGGGCGCGTGCTGTGCGATGTCCTGCCCTGCCTCGATGAATACCGGGGCAACGCGTTCGATCCGGTGGCCGAGTGCCTGGCCGGGCAGGCGGTTGTGTCCGGCGAGGCGCTGGTGTTTCATCGCGACGGCCATGGCTTGGCCGTGGAGTATGATGCGGCCCCGCGTTATGGTCCTAGCGGCCGTCTAACGGGCGCGGTCTTGTCGCTGCGGGATGCCGCGAACAAGCGCGTGCTGACCGAGCGCCTGGCCCATCAGGCCACGCACGACCCGTTGACCGAGCTCGGCAACCGCATCCTGTTCCATGAGCGCCTCGAGCGGGCCGTGGCCGAGGCGCGGGCGGCCGGCGGGGCGGTCGCCTTGCTGTTTCTGGATGTGGACGAGTTCAAGCGCGTGAACGATACGCTGGGTCATAGTACCGGCGACCGTGTCCTGGTGCTCATAGCGGAACGCCTGCGGCGCGTGGTGCGCACCACCGACACCCTGGCGCGTCTCGGGGGAGACGAGTTTGCGGTGGTCCTGCCGGGCTTGCGCACTGGCCAGGATGCCCTGCCCGTGGTCCACAAGATCATGGCGGCGTTTCGCGAGCCGCTGGCGGTGGCCTTGGGCGAGGTCGTGCTCGGGATCAGCATTGGTATCGCCGTCTACCCGCATGACAGCAGCGACAGCCGGGCGCTCGTGCGCGCCGCCGACGCCGCCATGTACGAGGCCAAGGCCGCGGGCAAAAACGCCTACCGTTTCTTCGCAAGCGGCGACACCGGTCGGCCATTTGGCGATCCCCTGACGCTGGCCGCGGACCTGCGCCAGGCCTTGGAGCGCGATGAATTTTCGCTTGTCTACCAGCCGCAGGTGCGGACCGCGAACCGGCAACTGGTGGTCATGGAGGCGCTGCTGCGATGGACGCACCCGACCGAGGGGGTCAAATACCCCGGGGAGTTCCTGGGGGCCCTGGAGGAGGCCGGACTCATGATCGAGCTCGGCACGTGGGTGCTGCAATCGGCCTGCCGCCAGAACCGGCGGTGGCGGGATTTGGGGCTGGGGGCCTTTCCGGTGGCCGTCAACATGTCTGGCGACCAGTGCGCGCACGAGGGTCTGGCCGAGATGATCGACGCGGTCCTGCAGGAATGCGGCCTGCGGCCCGACGATCTCGTCTTGGAGCTTTCCGAGGAACTGCTCGTCGATGCCAAGGACCCGCTGGCCGAGCGGCTGCAGCGGCTGCGGGAGCAGGGCGTGCGGCTCGTCGTGCAGAATTTCGGGGGGGCGTCCTCGACCCTCGGCACGCTGCGGCGGCTGCGGGTCGAGGCCCTCAAGATCGAGGCGGCGCTCATAGCCGGGATCGGCGATGAGTATAACGACGGGGTGGTGGTGGCCATCATCGCGCTCGCGCGGGCGCTCAACCTGAAGGTGATCGCGGGCGGCGTCGAGAGCGCCGCCCAGTATCGCTTTCTGAGAGAGGCCGCCTGTGATGCCGTGCAGGGGCATTATGTCGCCGCCCCCCTCGATGTCGAGGCCGCGACCGCCTATTTGCGCGCCCACGAGGGCGCGAGAGGTTGAATTTCTTGCTGCACGCCCCCAATGAGCGGGCTGGTATTCCGGAACCGCAGCAAGAGGTTACAAGTGGCCATGACGACGACCGAAAAACAGACCCTGGGCTTTCAGACCGAGGTGCGCCAGCTCCTCGACCTCATGATCCATTCGCTATACAGCGACAAGGATATATTCCTGCGCGAGTTGATCTCGAACGCCTCCGACGCTGTCGACAAGCTGCGCTTCGAGGCGCTGCGCGATGAAGCGCTTTATGAGGGCGATTCCGATCTCAAGATCCGCGTACAGGTCGACAAGGACGCGCGCACCATAACCATCGCCGACAACGGCATCGGCATGACGCGCGACGAGGTCATCGAGAACATCGGCACGATCGCAAGTTCCGGCACCAAGCGGTTTTTCGAGAGACTGACCGGTGATGAGGCCAAGGACGCGCGCCTCATCGGACAGTTCGGCGTGGGTTTCTACTCGGCATTCATGGTCGCCGACCGGGTGACGCTGCTGACGCGCCGCGCGGGCGCCGCGAGCGCCGATGGCGTGGCGTGGGAATCCGCGGGCACGGGCGAGTATACGGTGGAGACCGTGGAGCGTCCGGAGCGCGGCACCGCGGTGGTGCTGCACTTGCGCGAGGGGGAGGACGAATTTCTCGACGATCACCGCCTGAAGGCGATCATACGACGCTACTCGGACCATATTACCCTGCCCATCGTCATGGCCGATGGCGAAGGCGCGCCAGAGACCGTCAATAAGGCCGCGGCGCTGTGGGCGCGGCCGCGCCAGGACATCACCGAGCTCGAATACGACGAATTCTACAAGCACGTGGCGCATGACTTCGAGGCGCCCCTCGCGCACATCCACAGCCGCGTGGAGGGCAAGCAGGAGTATACGGCCTTGCTGTTCGTGCCGCGCCGCGCGCCCTTCGATCTGTTCGACCGTGACCGCCGCTATGGCGTGAAGCTCTATGTGCGGCGCGTATTCATCATGGACGACGCCGAGCAGCTGCTGCCGAACTACCTGCGCTTCGTGCGCGGCGTCATCGATGCCGCCGACCTGCCCTTGAACGTGTCGCGCGAGATCCTGCAAAAGAGCCGCGACATCGACACCATACGCAGCGGCGCCACGCGCAAGGTCCTCGATCTCCTGGCCGAGCTCGCCGAGAAGGAGCCGGAGAAGTACCGGACCTTCTGGGCGGAGTTCGGGGTGGTACTGAAGGAGGGCGTGGTCGAGGATGCCGGCAATCGCGAGCGCATCGCCAAGCTCCTGCGCTTTCAGACCACCGCCGAGGCCGGCGACGGGGTATCGCTCGCCGACTATGTGGCGCGCATGGTCGAGGGCCAGGACAAGATCTATTACGTGACCGCGGAAAGCGCGGCCGCCGCCCGCCACAGCCCGCACCTCGAGATCTTCCGCCGCAAGGGAATCGAGGTGCTGCTGTTGACCGATCGCATCGACGAGTGGCTCGTGACCCATCTGTCGGAGTTTGAGGGCCGCGCCCTGCGATCGGTGGCGAAGGGCGATCTCGACCTGAAGGGGGTCGGTCGGGACGAAGACGAGCCTAAGGTTTCGGAGGCCGAGGAACCGGAATGGAAGGCGTTCACCGAGCGCATGGCCAAGGTCTTAGGTGACAAGGTAAAGGAGGTGCGCGTCAGCCGCAGGCTCACGGAATCCCCGGCTTGCCTCGTGGCCGGCGAGCACGACCTTGGCATCCACCTCGAGCGGCTGTTGAAGGCCGCCGGGCAAAATGCCCCGGCCAGCCGTCCGGTGTTCGAAATCAATCCCGGCCACCCGCTGGTCACGCGGTTGCGCAGTGAGTCCTCGGACGAGCGCTTCGCCGATTGGACCACCTTGCTGTTCGATCAGGCGATCCTTGCCGAGGGCGGGGCGCTGGAGGACGGGGCGGACTTCGTGCATCGCCTGAACGGTTTGTTATTGGGTCTCCAGGGCGCATAATCGAGGCGGCAACGATAAGAACCCCGGGCGGGCGTGGACCGTCGCCGCGGGGCGGGGTGGCGATGATCGGGAGACAGGTTCTGTAGCGTGAGCACACTGTATGAATCGGCATTGTCCTTGCCGCTTTTGCATCGCGGCAAGGTCCGGGACTTGTATGATGCGGGTCCTGAACACCTCCTGGTCGTGACCACCGATCGCCTGTCGGCCTTCGATTGTGTGCTGCCCGATCCGATCCCCGGCAAGGGCCGTATCCTGAACGCCCTGTCGGGATTTTGGTTCGCGCGCACCCAGGGGATCGTTCCCAATCATCTCTCTGACCGACCGCTGGCGTCGGTATTGCCGGACGCCCGGGAGCGTGCCCTGGTGGAGGACCGGGCGATGGTGGTGCGGCGGCTGAAGCCGCTGCCGATCGAGGCCATCGTGCGCGGCTATCTCGCCGGCTCCGGCTGGAAGGAATACCGACGGACCGGGACCGTGTGCGGCGTCGCGTTGCCGCCCGGCCTGCGCGAGGCTGAGCGCCTGCCGCGACCCTTGTTCACGCCCTCGACCAAGGCCGCGGCCGGTGCCCACGACGAGAATATCGATTACGCCCAGGCCGAGACCTTGCTCGGCCCAAGGCTTGCGCGCGCGGTGCGCGACGCGAGCCTTAAGCTTTATGCCGAGGCCGCGGCGTTCGCCGCCACGCGCGGCATCATCATCGCCGACACCAAGTTCGAGTTTGCGGTCGATGAGCACGATCGGCTGGTGCTGATCGATGAGGTCCTGACCCCCGATTCGTCGCGTTTCTGGCCGCAGGCCTCGTATCAGCCCGGGACCAGCCCGCAAAGCTACGACAAGCAATACGTGCGGGACTACCTGGAGACCCTGGCGTGGGACAAGCGTCCGCCGGCCCCCCGCCTGCCGGCGGAGGTCGTGGCACAGACCGTGGCGCGTTACGAGGAGGCGTTGCGGGTGTTGACGGCGGCGGCCGCTTAGGGCCTGGCCGAGACTGGCCGCCCCTACGCGCTTTGTGCTAACGTGGCAGCCGGGGCCTGCGAAAGTGGCGAAATTGGTAGACGCGCTGGATTTAGGTTCCAGTGGGGAAACCCTTGGGGGTTCGAGTCCCCCCTTTCGCACCAAAGTTCCTGAAGATATGACCCACAGGAGGACGCGGCCGGCTTCGTCTTGGCCGTTTACGGGTAAGCCGGTATGATCAAGCCCAGAGCGGGTTTCCCTTATATGACTCCAATCTTTCGTGAGAAGGCGGTATGCAGGTATCCATAGAAGCAACAGGCGGACTTAGCCGGCGGATGACGGTGGCGGTTCCCGCCGAGCAGTTCGAACGTGAGTTTACGGAACGCCTGAAGCGGTTATCGCGTACCGCGCGGCTTGCGGGATTCCGTCCGGGGCGCGCCCCGCTGAAGATCGTGGAGGCCCAGTATGGCGGCAAGCTCCTCGACGAGGTCGCTCAGGACCTCATGCGCGACAGCTTCTATGAGGCCTTGAACCGCGAGGGATTGAAGGCCGCGGGCGGCCCGATGATAGAGCCCAAGGCGCTTATTCGCGGCCAGGACATGCAATATGTCGCGGTATTCGAAGTCTACCCGGAGGTCCCGCGGCTCGACCTGAAGGGCGTTGCGGTCGAGCGCCCGGGCTGCGAGATCACAGACGACGATGTTTTGCGCACCATCGAGGTGATGCGTAAGCAGCGTCAGACTTTTCGCGCGGTCGACCGGGCCGCGGCCGACGGCGATCGCCTGACCATCGATTTCGTGGGGACGCTGGACGGTGAGGAATTCCCCGGCGGGCGTGCCGAGGGCCATACCCTGATCCTCGGGGCCGGGAATCTACTGCCTGATTTCGAGGCGGGCCTCAAGGGCGCGAGCACCGGTGCCGTGATCGACATCCCGGTGGCGTTCCCGGCGGAGTATGGGGCGCCGACCCTGGCGGGCAAGACCGCGCAGTTTCACGTGACCGTGGGCGAGGTTGGCGAGCCCGTGCTCCCGGCCTTGGACGAGGCCTTTGCCGTATCCCTCGGGGTCACCGAGGGTGGGGTCGAGGGGTTACGTAACGAGGTCCGGCAGAATCTCGCGCGCGAGGCCGACCGGCGGATTCGCGAGCGCACCAAGGGCGAGGTGTTCCGGCGCCTGCGGGAAGTCAATCCCATGGATCTTCCGAAGGTGCTGGTCGACAACGAGGCGATGCGGCTGCGTGACGCGGCGCATAGCGAGCTTACGCGCCAGGGCGTGCGCGCCGAGGCGTTGCCGGCCGATGCCGGCGCGTTTCGTGAGCGTGCCGCGGAGCGCGTAGCGCTCGGTATCATTCTTTCCGAGCTGATAAGCGCGCGCGATCTCAAGGCCGATCCCGCGAAGGTGCGCGCGCGCATCGAGGAAATGGCGGCGGACTACGACGACCCGGCACGCTTCGTCGAGTGGTATTACGGCGATCGCGGGCGGCTCGCGGAGGCCGAATCCCTGGTCCTGGAAGATCTGGCCGTGGAACAGTTATTGGCCGAGGCGCAGGTGGCCGACAAGGCCCTGCGTTTCGAGGAGTTGACCTGAAAACAACCGGGAGCGATCCATGATGAAAACTGAATTCGCTGCCGAATTCGCGCCGCGGGCACAGCTTGTGCCGATGGTGGTCGAGACGACCGGCCGCGGCGAGCGCGCCTACGACATTTATTCGCGCATGCTGAAGGAGCGCCTGATCTTCCTTGTGGGTCCGGTCGAGGACCACATGGCGAATCTGGTGGTGGCGCAGCTTTTGTTCCTGGAGTCGGAGAATCCCGACAAGGACATTCACGTCTATATCAACTCGCCGGGCGGCGCCGTGACTGCGGGGCTTGCCATCTACGATACCATGCAATTCATAAAGCCCGACGTCAGCACCGTGTGTATCGGCCAGGCGGCGAGCATGGGCGCGCTGTTGCTCGCGGGCGGCACCAAGGGCAAGCGTCATGCCCTGCCGCACGCGCGCATGATGGTTCATCAGCCCTCCGGAGGGTTTCAGGGGCAGGCGACGGACATCGACATCCATGCCCGCGAGATCCTGCGGGTGCGAGAACGATTGAATGGTATTTTGGTCAAACATACGGGACAGGAACTCAAGCGGATTGAGCAGGACACTGAGCGCGACAACTTCATGGATGGCGGCGAGGCCGTGGCGTACGGTCTGATTGACTCGGTGATCGACAAGCGTAAATAGGGGGATATGCTAGACTGGGATATAAAGCGCGAGGCCTGCATGCGCCGAGGCGTATGCGTCCGGCGGTTCCCTTGAGCGAGGTTGAGCGATGGCAGACGACAAGCATGATGGCAAGGGTGACAAGCTCCTTTATTGCTCTTTCTGCGGCAAGAGCCAGCACGAGGTGCGCAAGCTGATTGCCGGTCCCTCGGTATTCGTATGTGACGAATGCGTGGAGCTGTGCAACGACATCATCCGCGAAGAGGTGCAGGACGAGGCCGACATCGGGCTCGCCCGCAACAAGTTCCCAAAGCCGCGCGAGATCAAACAGATTCTCGATGAGTACGTGATCGGGCAGGCGACCGCCAAGAAGGTGCTGTCGGTGGCCGTCTACAATCACTACAAGCGTATCGAGCATCAGGAGAAGATCGGTGACGTCGAGCTGTCGAAGAGCAATATTCTGCTCATAGGGCCGACGGGATCGGGCAAGACCCTGCTTGCCGAGACCCTCGCGCGTCTTTTGAATGTGCCGTTTACCATCGCCGATGCAACGACGTTGACCGAGGCCGGTTACGTTGGCGAGGACGTCGAGAACATCATTCAAAAGCTTCTTCAGAAGTGTGACTATGATGTCGAGAAGGCGCAGACCGGAATCGTCTACATAGACGAGATCGACAAGATCTCGCGCAAGTCCGACAATCCATCGATCACCCGCGACGTGTCGGGCGAAGGCGTGCAGCAGGCGTTGTTGAAGCTGATCGAGGGAACGGTGGCCTCGGTACCGCCGCAAGGTGGCCGCAAGCACCCGCAGCAGGAATTCCTGCAGGTTGACACCCGCAACATATTGTTCATCTGCGGGGGCGCGTTCTCGGGACTCGAGAAGATCATTCAAGACCGTTCCGAGAAGAGCGGCATAGGCTTCAATGCCGAGATCAAGAGCCGCGTAGTCAACAAGCGCGCAAGCGATGTATTTCGCGGCGTCGAGCCCGAGGATCTGATCAAGTTCGGGCTCATACCGGAATTTGTCGGACGCCTGCCCGTGGTGGCGGTCCTGGACGAGCTCGATGAGGCCGCGCTCATTCAGATATTGACGGAACCCAAGAACGCGCTGATCAAGCAGTACCAAAAGCTTCTGAAATTCGAGGGCGTGGATCTTGAAGTGCGCGACGATGCGCTGGTCAAGGTGGCCCATCGCGCCATGGAACGCAAGACCGGCGCGCGGGGCCTGAGGTCCATCCTCGAGAATGTGCTGCTTGAGATCATGTTCGATTTGCCGTCCCTGGAGAACGTGAAGAAGGTCGTGATCGACGAGGGCGTCATCGCGGATACGAGCAAGCCGCTGCTTATCTACGCCGATCATGAAGAGCCGGCGACCCCGAAACGGGCGTCGACTCGTCCCTGACCCGACTCCGCTTTGCAGGCGCGCGGCCCGGCTAAGCGGCTGCCGCCGGGCTTGATTTCAGGCAGGCCCGGGCCCACTTATTCAAGCACGCCCCCGGGCCGTTTCCGGGGGCCCTTCCACTTCGGCGCGCAACGTCGCGAGGGCAGCTATGACTGAAGAAACGCATTTGTCGCAAGCGCCGGACTCCGCCGCCATCCCGGTGTTGCCATTGCGGGACGTGGTCGTGTTTCCGCACATGGTGATACCGCTGTTCGTGGGCCGCAAAAAGTCCATCAAGGCCCTCGAGCTGGCCATGGAGGGCGGCAAGCAGATCATGCTGGTGGCGCAAAAGAGCGCCTCCGACGACGATCCGGCGCCCGGCGCTATCCATACCATCGGCACCGTGGCCAATATTCTTCAGCTGCTGAAGCTGCCGGATGGCACCGTGAAGGTGCTCGTCGAGGGCGAGCAGCGCGCGGAGGTGACGCGCTTTGTGGAGACTGGCGAGGCGTTTTCCGCCGAGGTGCGCAGACTTGCGAGCGAGGACCTGAACGACAAGGAGGGCGAGGCCCTCATGCGTTCGGTGCTAAACGAGTTTGATCAGTATGTGAAGCTCAACATGAAGATCCCGCCGGAGATCCTGACCTCGCTTGCGGGGATCGATGATCCGGGGCGCCTTGCCGATACCGTCACGGCCCACCTGAGCCTGAAGATCGAGGAAAAGCAGCAAATCCTGGAGATGCTGGACGTGCGCGGCCGGCTTGAGCACATCCTCGGGGTGATGGAGTCGGAGATCGACCTCCTGCAGGTGGAGAAGCGCATCCGTGGCCGGGTCAAGCGGCAGATGGAGAAGAGCCAGCGTGAGTACTATCTGAATGAGCAGATGAAGGCCATCCAGAAGGAGCTAGGCGACCTCGAGGACAACCCGAGCGAGGCCGAGGAGCTCGCGCAGAAGATCAAGAGCGCGGGCATGCCCAAGGAGGCCCGCGAGAAGGCGCAGGCCGAGCTGAACAAGCTGAAGATGATGTCACCGATGGCCGCCGAGGCCACGGTCGTGCGCAACTATATCGACTGGCTGCTCGCAGTGCCGTGGAAGAAGCACAGCAAGATCCGCAAGGACCTGGCTGAGGCCGAGAGCATACTCGAGGCCGATCATTACGGCCTTGAGAAGGTCAAGGAACGGATCATCGAGTATCTCGCGGTCCAGCAGCGGGTGAATAAGCTTAAAGGCCCGATCCTGTGTCTCGTGGGGCCGCCGGGCGTCGGCAAGACCTCGCTTGGGCAGTCGATTGCGCGCGCCACCAATCGCAAATTTATCCGCATGTCTCTTGGCGGGGTGCGTGACGAGGCCGAGATCCGCGGTCACCGCAGGACCTATATCGGGTCTTTGCCGGGAAAGATCATCCAGAACATGGCCAAGGCCAAGACCCGCAATCCGCTGTTCATGCTAGACGAGGTCGACAAGATGGCCATGGACTTCCGGGGCGATCCGTCATCGGCGCTCCTGGAGGTGCTCGACCCGGAACAGAACCACGCCTTCAATGATCATTACCTCGAGGTCGACTATGACCTGTCGGATGTCATGTTCGTGGCGACTTCCAACAGCCTGAACATTCCCGGGCCCTTGCTTGACCGCATGGAGGTCATCCGTCTGTCGGGCTACACGGAAGACGAGAAGATCAACATTGCGATGCGCTATTTGGTTGAAAAGCAAAAGCAAAACAATGGGCTGAAAACCGGCGAGCTGCAGCTGTCGGAGTCCGCGGTGCGTGACATCGTGCGGTATTACACGCGCGAGGCTGGGGTGCGCAGTCTCGAGCGCGAGATCGCCAAGATCTCGCGTAAGGTGGCGCGCGAGCTTTTGCTGAACAAGAAGCGCGAACATATTGCGGTGAACGCCAAGAACCTCGACAAATATCTCGGCGTGCGGCATTTCCGCTACGGTATGGCCGAGCAGAGCAATCAGATCGGTCAGGTCACGGGCCTTGCCTGGACGGAGGTCGGCGGCGAGCTCCTCACCATCGAAAGCGCACTGTTGCCCGGCAAGGGCAAGCTTACCATCACCGGCAAGCTCGGCGATGTCATGCAGGAGTCAATCCAGGCGGCCATGAGCGTCGTGCGCTCGCGTGCCTTGTCGCTGGGCATCCCCGAGGATTTCTACCAGAAGCACGATTTTCACCTGCACGTGCCGGAAGGGGCGACACCCAAGGATGGACCGAGCGCGGGGATCGGGATGTGTACGGCCATGGTCTCGGTGCTGACCGGCATCCCGGTGCGGGCCGATGTCGCCATGACCGGCGAGATCACGCTGCGCGGCGAGGTTTTGCCGATAGGTGGTCTGAAGGAAAAGCTGCTGGCGGCGCATCGGGGTGGCATCAAGACCGTGATCATTCCCGAGGAGAATCGCAAGGATCTGGTCGAACTCCCTAAAAATATACAGGAATCACTAGATATTAAGCCCCTGCGCTGGATCGATCAGGTTTTGCAGGTGGCGCTGGAACGCATGCCAAAGCCCCTTGCGGACACCCCGGAGGGTGGCAAGCCGCCCGATGTCGAGGCCGACACGAAGGCCATACGCACGCACTGATGCAAGCCAAGGCGCGGCTTAAGGCCGCGCGGGCGGGGCGTTTTCGATGGCCGTCGGGCTTTCCTTGACAGCGGCACGGGCCCGCTTGTATAAGACGAGACTGATTGCGACGCCGGCGCCGAGACCGGCATTTGGGACCACTAGCTAGGGAGCACCAGGTGAATAAATCCGAACTGATCGAGAAAGTGGCCGAGCAGGCCGATCTCAACAAGGCCTCGGCCGCGCGTGCGGTTGATGCCGTGTTCGACGCCATTACGCAGGGTCTGCGCAATGGCGAAACCGTCAATTTGGTGGGCTTCGGCACATTCTCGGTGGGTGAGCGCGCAGCACGTAGCGGTCGTAATCCGAGGACCGGGGAGACGATCGATATTGCAGCGTCACGAAATCCGCGTTTCAAGGCGGGAAAGGGCCTGAAGGACGCTGTCAATTAGGTTTCCCCTGTGATGGTGGCGGGGTGTCCGCCGTCTTCCGGGTGCTTAGCTCAGTTGGTAGAGCGTCGCCCTTACAAGGCGAATGTCGGGGGTTCGAATCCCTCAGCACCCACCAGTTGCCGCCAAGGAAAACAAAGAGTCAGATAATTCGTCTGCGGGGCGCTCCCGGGGCTTGGGGCTCTCAGTGAGACGAACTTCGTGGCGGCCATGATAGAGCGGCCGGGCGAATGGCAGCAGTAGGCCAGGCCGATCAGGGTCCGGCGTGGTCATCCCAGCCAAATGGCGACCTTCGACGCCAAGGAGTAGGCGAGGCAGGATCGAGCCGGAAGAAAAAATGGGCGTGCTTGGGCGGGCGCACTATCACCGTGGATGCTTTGAACGAAAAATACCGCACCTTGCGCGTTTTTGGGGAAAAGGATTCTTTCAAATGGCGCGTGTTTTGCCCGTGGTTCATCCGCCACCTGGGTCGCAAGTAGTCCCTGTCGTCACTACTTACTCGGTTCTGCATACAGTTGACCAGAAAGCACCATTTGGATGGCGATCAGGGGATTGACGCCTTGGTTGGCCGTGGTCGGCAGGTAGCGGGAGGTGCGGCAGTAAGCTTGCGGCTATTCGGCCTTGCGGAAACGGCCCGGGACCTTTTGTTTGGCCTTGCTCATGCGCGGGCTCCGGTCGGCGCCGTTATTGGTGAATAAGACGTCCGAGTCGCACGCAAACAACCGCATGGCGCCCTCGTGTTTCTTTAATCGCTCGCAGAGATTATGGGCGTGGGCCACGCCCTCCACAAAAAAGGGGTTGTGCACGGCCCACAATGTTGAACTTGGCGATGCGGCCGCGTTGGCCGTTGGACCGCGCCGGGCGCACAGTGAGCGGTTGCCGCTGGCGCTTGGAGACATGGGTACAGGTGTTCGGCAGCAGGCGCTTTATGTTGGCACCCAGACATAGCCCCGCCTCGACGATGAAGACGGGCTCGGTGAGGAGGTGCGCGATTGCCGATTCTGGCGCATGGGCCCTCAGTGATCACGATCCATGAGAATGGGCGATCACGAGAGGCCAGAAAACGCATTGGTACGGACCCCGCGCTAGTTCATCACCTAGAACTCCACGCCCTGCCAGTCGAGCAACGGCTCGTTATACAACCCAAGGGGTGGCCGGAGAGGATCACGGGACGCCGGCTGGTCTTCAGCGCGCGATGATCGGCCCCTTCGCGCTCCTAGCGATTGCGCCGCCCAGACGTGCGCGTGGCGTGCCGGTAGGGCGTCTGTATCGCCTTATGGCACATCGCATGTGTCGCTACAGTGACTCCCGAGCGCACCGGATCGTTCGCGATCTGACCGACAGGCCTTTGCTCCTCATGCGGTCATCGCCAAGGTCGAATTCGTGTCCGCTTTCAGCGCGCCGACGTACCCAGCGTGCTTGCCTCCAGCCTTGTCAAGACTTTGTCCTAACCTGGCAAAGAGGTGCGCGGGCCCTGGCGGTCGGCGAATAATCACGAGCGACCTTAGGCGAACGCCATGTCCCAAAAGCCCGGGCTAGACAATACTAATGTTTCGGGTTAAGAAGGGGGCATAGACCATTGACGAAATTTCATTAAACAGCTTATAAGATGGATTGTGATTAGACCCCAATCCCATAGAAGTCGTTGGCGTGCGTGCACCGCCCGTCTAACCTTAGGCGCGCTGTTTGCGGGCCTTTCTGGTTGCGCATCTCTGTCCGGCTTTGGTGCCGGCTCAGGTGGTGTATTTGGACATCAATCCGCTCGGTTATCGGTAGCGGATCGTGCCGCCCGTGTTGTTACGGTGAGTCATAAAAACACGGACCGGCATCCCCCTGGGTCCAGTGGGGGCGTTGCCGCACGCAAAATGGATAAGACCATGGCTGCCCGCCGGGCCATCACCGGTCAGAAGTATACCAACCTCTGGGACCGCATCCGCGCGGGTTTCCGGTTGCCACCCATGCGGGGTCCGCTAGTCACCCAGTACGAGGAGTGGTTTGAACACAATCCCCGATATGTAGAAGGCATGTTAGAGCGGGCGAATTTATATTTGTATCAAATTGTGCAAGCCGTACAGAAGCGGCATATGCCCATGGAGATAGCTCTTTTGCCGGCTATTGAAAGCGGCTATTCACCCAATGCCTATTCTTCTGCGGGGGCCATAGGGTTATGGCAAATCGAGCCCTCAACCGGAGGGTTGTGGGGCCTTAAGGATAATTGGTGGTACAGCGGGGCGCGCGATGTTGTTGCCTCTACCAATGCCGCACTCGATTACCTGCAGGCCCTGCACAATCAGTTCCACAGCTGGAACCTTGCCCTGGCCGCCTATAATTGTGGAGCCGGCATGGTGCAGTGGGCGATCGATAATAACAAGGCCAAAGGTCTCGGCACTCATTATCGGGAACTGCGCCTACCGCTCCAAACCGAACATTACGTCCCGAAGCTGATGGCCTTCGTGAATATCGTGCGCGATCCCGCGAAGTTTGGTTTACGGCTTCGCGATATCCCAAATAGCCCCTACTTCGTCCGTGTGAATACGGGCGGCCAAATCAGTTTAAGCGTGGTTGCGCGTCTTGCTGATATGTCACTCAATCAATTGGCCGCCATAAACCCGGGACTTAAGCATTGGGCAACTGCGCCCAATGGACCCTATACCGTTCTTGTTCCTGTGGCCACAAAAGCGGCTTTATTGGAAGGCTTGAGTCAGCTACCTCCGCAGGATCGGATGCAGTGGGCGCGTCATATTGTGATACCAGGCAACACCATTAGCGGTATCGCGCAAGAATATGGGGTTAGCGTCCACGCAATCATGACAACAAACCATCTCCACGGTAGCTTTCTCCGTGTTGGGCAGCGACTCCTTATTCCTGTCGCGGGCCGTAGACTCGTAGTTCCAGCACAGGGGGGGGTGTACACCGTGGCCCCGGGCGACACCTTAAGTGGCATCGCCCAACAGTATGGGGTGCCCATCACGACGCTGATGGCGGTGAATAATTTGAGGGGCCCGTACCTGCAGGTAGGGGAGGTGCTGCGTATTCCTTCAGGGGGTGAGGGTTCCCCCGCTCAACCGCCTACCCCAACGCCGGCCGCCGCTCCTGTTCCGGTTGCCGCTCCCGTTTTGGCCGTCAACACCATGACGGCGGCTAGCACCGTCACCGTCACGGTGGCCCCGGGCGACACCTTAAGTGGCATCGCCCAACAGTATGGGGTGCCCATCACGACGCTGATGGCGGTGAATAATTTGAGGGGCCCGTACCTGGAGGCGGGGGAGGTGCTGCGTATCCCGGTCTCCAGCGACGCTTGTACGGTGGCCCCGGGCGACACCTTAAGTGGCATCGCCCAACAGTATGGGGTGCCCATCACGACGCTGATGGCGGTGAATAATTTGAGGGGCCCGTACCTGCAGGTAGGGGAGGTGCTGCGTATTCCTTCAGGGGGTGAGGGTTCCCCCGCTCAACCGCCTACCCCAACGCCGGCCGCCGCTCCTGTTCCGGTTGCCGCTCCCGTTTTGGCCGTCAACACCATGACGGCGGCTAGCACCGTCACCGTCACGGTGGCCCCGGGCGACACCTTAAGTGGCATCGCCCAACAGTATGGGGTGCCCATCACGACGCTGATGGCGGTGAATAATTTGAGGGGCCCGTACCTGGAGGCGGGGGAGGTGCTGCGTATCCCGGTCTCCAGCGACGCTTGTACGGTGGCCCCGGGCGACACCTTAAGTGGCATCGCCCAACAGTATGGGGTGCCCATCACGACGCTGATGGCGGTGAATAATTTGAGGGGCCCGTACCTGCAGGTAGGGGAGGTGCTGCGTATTCCGGTTGCTAGCAATGCATGAGTTTTGTCGGCCGTTCGGGATTATTTTGGCGACACCCTCAATCCGCTAAAGCGGGTAAGCTTTTTGCCAAGTGACAGGGTCCGTGGGTATGCTCCAAGGGGCTTGCACACACATCCTGCGGCGTTTGATTCCTTGCCTTGGGACAGACGGCCCCGTCCGAATCACCCCCAGACGGCGGCCGATGTCTGGGCGCCCACTCCGCCGGAGACATTCCAGGTGGAGGCGTGATGTGTTGGGGAAGCGGCACCTCTTGCCCGAATGCCCGCCGCTGCATATTTAGCGCGCCTGCGCGATCCCTGTGATCTTCAAATTTGCAGGGCGGGCATCGCCCGTTGTGCCCTGTGGTGACACCCGAGGCGTTGCCCTGCCCAGGATATTATCGGGGTTGCCGACGCATGGCGCCTCGATGGCCGGCGCCTTACCGAAGTCGATGGCCTGCCGAGTCCCCTTGTCGTGTGGGCCCCGGGGCGCCGGCGAGCGATTTCCCCTCGGGCCCGTTGTGACCACGGGTCGGCTTGCGTCAGCGCGCCGCCCCTGTGCCGATGCCGGCCGGGCCGCGCGGGATCGGTTAGGCGTCGCCAGCGCACAAGGATTGCCAGCAGGTCGCGAGGCATGTTCTAATAGATAGGATCAGCTGAAGGGCCTGAGCGATGCCCATCGCTGGTGGCGATGGCCACCAGGGACGCAGTTGAATCGATGCGAAGGCGTAGTCGATAAGCGGGCAGCCCGGTGCGAACGGATACCGGGATCGCGAATCGATCATGTCGGCACCATGTACGTTGGGAGTGGTAGTTCAGTTGGTTAGAATACCGGCCTGTCACGCCGGGGGTCGCGGGTTCGAGTCCCGTCCACTCCGCCAATTTCATTAATCGACAGCCGCCTCGGCCGATCGCGCAGGCGGCCCCCCCCCCCGCAAGACCGGAAAGCCCCGTTGAGCGTCCTTAACCGTCCGCAGGGCCGCGACCAATGAGCGCGTCACCCACGCCAATGCCGGATGGCGAGCGTCCGGGCATTGCGGTCGCAACATCATCTCCGCCTCAGGCGCAAACCCCATTCGCTCCCATGGCGGTCACACCGAAAGAGCGCTTCGGTTGCCCGTAGAGACCTGCATCAGTACAATCGCCGGAACCCGTCGGCGCCCCGTCAAGCGATCCGCACGGATCGCGGGGGGTGCGCCGGGTAAGGCGATGGGCCCGCGAGCGGGCTATCCCGGGCCGCTTGCGCCCCGATCCGATGGATCGCGCGAGGCGGCCACACAAGAGGCACTCATGGATGGGCCGACCACGGTTGCCTTCCGTGGCGCCGCCGCCCTGAAGGGGACCTTTAATATGAGGCCTGTCTTAATTCTATGTTGAATGCGCTTCGAGAAAAGACCCAGGGATTGATGGGGGCTGCGCTGCTCGTGATCCTGGTGGTGCCGTTCGTGTTGTGGGGGGTCAGTTCCTATTTCGGGGGCCCGTCGAAGGTCTATGTGGCCCGCGGACATGGTCTGCGCATCACCCAGGAAGAGTTTGGCCGCGCGCTGGCACAGCAGCGCGTCGCCCTGGAGCATGCCTTCGGCAAGAATCTCAACCCGGCGCTGCTTTCGAGTGGCAAATTCAAGAGGGCCGTGCTCCGTGGTCTCATCAATAAGACCCTGCTGATCCATTCGGCAGTGAAGGCTGGCTATGTCGTCAACCGCGACGAGCTCGCCTACGAGATCCGCCACATCCCGGCGTTTCGCGTCAAGGGCCATTTCAGTCCAACGCGCTATCGCGAACTGCTCGCCGCCCAGGGGCTCACGGTGCCCGGTTTCGAGCGCCGCGTGCGCGATCTCACGCTCCTAAACCAGATCAAGGCCGGCCTACTGGCGAGCGCCTTCGTGCCGCAGCAGGTGATAGCGCACGCCGCGCGTCTTTTCGGGCAGAAGCGGGCGTTTTCCTATGTGGTGTTGTCGCCGCGGCAGTTCATGCCGACGGGGCCCATCCCCGGCACGCTCGTCAAGCAATACTATGCCAAGCACCAGCAGGCCTTCCGCCTGCCGCAACAGGTCCGCATCGCCTATGTCGTCTTGTCGCCGCATGCCGTCATGCGGGCCATGAAGGATCGGAAGGTGAGCATGGCGGCCTTGCAGAGGGCCTACCAGGCGCATATCGCGCAGTTCACGCGTCCCGAACAGAGACTCGTGCGCCACATCATGATTGCCTTGCCGCCGCATCCGACGGCCCAGGCCATAGCCTCGGCCAAGGCGCGGCTTTCGGCGCTGCGCGCGCAGATTCAGCACGGCGCGTCGTTCGCGGCGCTCGCGCGACGCTATTCCCAGGACCCGGCATCGGCCGCCGACGGCGGCAGCCTCGGCTTTGTGACCAAGGCGGACCTGTCAAAGCCCGTGGGGCAGGCGGCGTTTGCGCTGCCGCTCCACAAGGTGAGCGCGCCCGTGGTCGGTCACTCCGGGGTGCATCTCCTGGAGGTGAGCGCCATCCGTCCGGCGAGCGTCGTACCGTTCGCAAAGGTGCGCGCGACGCTTACGCGCATGGTGCTAAAGAAGCGCGCCCGCCGGCGCATGTATCACCTGTCCGAGCGGCTGCGTAACGCCGCCTACGAGCATCCCCGAGGCCTCGCCAAAGTGGCGCGCGAGCTTAATATCAAGGTGCGTGAGAGTGGTTGGTTCACGCGCGCGGGAGGGGTGGGCGTGGGCGCCTTGCCGCAGGTGGTGAAGGCGGTGTTCGCGCCCAAGGTCCTCGCTGGCCGCCGCAACACCCATGCCATCGCGGTCGGGGCGGATGCCCTGGTGGTTGCGCATGTGGTGGCGCGCAAGCCCGCGCGCTTTAAGCCCTTGGCCGTGGCGCGGCCGGCCGTGGTGCGCGCCATTCGCGCCGCCGATGCCCGCCGCCGCGTGAGGGCCAAGGAGGCCCTGCTTGTGAAGGAGCTGCGCAAGGGGGCGTCGCTCAAGACATTGGCCCTGCAGATGCATCTCACGCTCGAGAGACCGGCGGCCGCGGAGGCCGTGACACCCGGTCTTGCGCCAGCGCTTCTGAAGGCGGTGTTTGCCACGCCGGTATCGGCCGCCGCACATCCGGCACCGGGGAGCGCGCATCTCGGCCATGGTCGGCGCGCGGTGTTTGTGGTCCAGAAGGTGCTTCCAGGGGCCGTGCACCCGGGCAGCGCACGCTACATCAAGCTCGAGCGCTCACTGATCAGCGATAGCGGGGTGGAGTCTTATCTCGCCTATATGAACAGTCTGCGCGCGCGCGCCCATATCCATATCAACGCGTCGGCGCTGTAACGCCATCGGGGGCGTGGCACGGCCGCATGGCCGTGCTACGGGACGGGCCTTGAGTCTTAGCCCTCCCCCTCGCCCATGCCGATCATGTGGTAGCCGGAGTCCACATAGATGATCTCGCCCGTGATGCCGGAGGCGAGGTCCGAGGACAAGAAGGCGGCCGCTTGGCCGACCTCCTCTATGGTCACGCCGCGACGCAAGGGGGCGTTGCGCTCGTAGTAGTCGAGCATCTTCCGAAAATCACTGATGCCAGCCGCCGCCAGGGTCTTTATCGGGCCGGCCGATATCCCGTTGACGCGCACCCCGTGCGGCCCGAGGCTCTGGGCCATATAACGGACATTGGCCTCGAGACTTGCCTTGGCGAGCCCCATGACATTGTAGTGCGGCACGACGCGCATGGCGCCGAGATAAGACAGCGTAAGGAGCGAGCCCTTGCGCGGGATGAGGGCCTCGCGCGCACCCTTGGCGAGCGCCGCGAAACTATAGGAGCTGATGTTGTGGGCCTCGAGGAAGCCCTCGCGGGTCACGGCATCCAGGTAATCGCCTTCGAGCTGTTCGCGCGGCGCGTAGGCCACGGAATGGATGACGGAGTCGAACCCCTCGGGCCAGGCTTTGCGCAGCTCCTTGAACACGGCGTCGATGTCTTCATCGCGACCGACGTCGCAGGGCAACACGATGCGGCTTTCGGTGAGCGCCGCTAACCCCTCGACACGGCCCTGCACCTTATCGTTTTGATAGGTGTAGGCGATCTCGGCACCCTGCGCGTGCATGGCCTGGGCGATCCCCCAGGCGATCGACCGCTCATTTAGTGCGCCAACGACGAGGGCACGTTTACCCGCCAAGAATCCCATGAAGTGATCTCCATTGCATTTGAATCGAGTCCCCGGCCGAAAGGCGGAGGGCTTTATGAGGTTTCGATCCGCGTCACCCGCGCGCGGCGGGCATAAACGGCGGCCAGATCATTCCCGATAGGGCCTAGGCCTTGTGCCATCGGCGACGTTCTGTGCGAACCGCAGTCTAGCGCCATTTCGTGCGCGACTAAAGCTGCGCAATGGGTCCCGCCGCCCCCCGGCGGTCAGGGGGCCGCCAAAGAGGGAGCGGGATTTACTCGGTGACGCGCGTTTTGGCTATCGCCGACGGGACCATGGCCGGTGACGCCCAGATCAGGATGCGTTGTCCGAGGCGCAGGACGTCATGCGCATTCAGCACGTTCCAGCGCTCGAGCTGCGTCACGTAGACGCGATAGCGCTCTGCGATACTCCACAAGGTATCGCCTGGCCGCACGCGGTGGATGATCTTGACGCGCCGCGTAGCGGTACGCGCCAGGGCCACTTCCGTGCGCGCCGCGTGATGGCGGGACACCACGAGACGCCGCCCGGCCATGGGGATCAGAATGCTTTGCCCGACATGGAGGAGGTTGCCGTAGAGATGGTTGGTGGAACGGATCGAGGCTATGCTCACGCCATATTCGCGGGCGATCCCATAGAGCGTATCTCCCGGCACCACGCGGTGACGCGCCCACTGCATGCGGTCCTGGGGCGGCAGCTGGCTCAGGCCCTCGATGAGCGCGGCCTTGGTGGCCACCGGCACGAGGATGGTGTGCGGGCCGTTGGGCGCGGTCGCCCATTGCGTGAAGCCGGGGTTTATGGCGTAGAGCTGCTTGAGCGACATATTGGCGAGCCGCGCGATCACGCTGAGATCGACCTGCGAGCCGGTATTGACGCGCACGAAATAGGGACTGTTGGGGATGGCGCGCAGCGTCAGGCCGTATTTCGCGGGATCCCGCACGATATTCACGAACGCCATGAGCTTAGGCACATAGTGCTCGGTCTGCAGCGGCAGTCTGAGATCGCGGTAATGAGTGCCGAGCCCGAGGGCCTGGTTGTGGGCGATAGCGGCCTCGACCGTGCCTTGGCCGGCGTTGTAGGCGGCCAAGGCGAGATTCCAGCTATGAAATTGGTTGTGAAGTGATTGGAGGAAGTCGAGGGCGGCGTTGGTGGAGGCGATGATGTCGCGCTCGCCGTTGTACCACCAGTTGTTCTTGAGGCCCCAGAGCCGCCCGGTGGACGGCTCGAACTGCCAGAGGCCAATGGCCGCGGATCGCGAATAGGCGTCGGGCGAATAGCCGCTCTCGATGGCCGGCAGCAAGGCGATCTCCATCGGCATATTGCGCTTGCTGACGTCCTCCACGATCTGGTAGAGGTATAAATTGGCGCGCTGCAGCATGTTTTCCACATACTGGGGGTTGTTCGCGAACCACTGTTCGTAGCGCGCAACCCGCGGCCCTTCCATGTGCGGCAGCCGAAATCCGGCGCGAATGCGGCTCCAAAGGTTTGAATATTTTATGTCGCTCGCGTCAACCGCGTGGCCGGTCCGGGTGTGATCGATCGCCGGCACTGGGCACTCGCCAACCTTGACTACCGCCGGCGCCCGTGCCGCCGCCTTGTGCGAAAGCTTGGTCTTGATGGCGTTCGGGTTGGGAGGCGATGTGGCTCCCGGCGAGCCAGGTCGCGACATAGGTGTCATGGCGCAACCTGCGAGACCGGTAAGCAGGACGCCGAGGCCCGCGTAGCGAAGGGTTTTAGTGGGAGCGGTTGCCATTTAATAACGCCGTGATCATAAGGCCGAACTATAGGTTCTGGCAGCCTCTGCGTCAACGATACTTATCCTTTAAAACCATCCTTCCAGCGCCGTAGTGTAGCGAATACGGCCGCGTCCGTATCGGACTTTAGGGGCTCGGTCGCGCCGGCGGCTCGGCGGATGGCGGGTTGGGAGGTGCGCAGGAAGGGGTTGATACTCCGTTCGTCGGAGATTGTGCTAGGGATCGTCGGCTGGTTCGCGGCGCGCAGACGACGCGCGCGGCGTTCGAAGGCGAGGATAGTGTCGTTGTCGGGCTCCACGGCGCGCGCGAATGCAAGATTGGCGAGCGTGTATTCGTGGCCACAGTAGACGCGCGTGTCCGCAGGCAGGGCCGCGAGGCGCGCAAGCGAGGCATGCATCTGAAAGGCCGTGCCCTCGAAGAGCCGCCCGCAGCCCGCGACAAACAGTGTGTCTCCGGAAAACAGGCGGCCGGCCCCGACGTAGGCCACATGTCCGCGCGTGTGCCCAGGCACCGCCAGCACGCGGTAATGGCCGCCCGCCTCGGAGCCGACGATGTCGCCATCGGCGACCGGATGGGTGACCGCGGGGATGGATTCGGCGGCCGGTCCGTATACGGGGATGGTATAGTGTCGCGCCAGCGCCGCGGCCCCGCCCACGTGGTCGCCATGGTGGTGGGTGCACAGCACATACGCAGGCGACAGCCCGCGCGCCGTGAGCGCCGCTATGACGGGATCGGCGTCCCCGGGATCCACGATCGCGACAAGGCCGGGTTCCGGTCCGGGGGCAAGCCAGATATAGTTATCACGAAAGGCGTGGACTGCTATGACCTCGTCCATGCCCGCAGTGTGAGGGCAAGCCATGAGGGAGTCAACGGACGAAGGCGCGGAGGCGCGCATCGAGCGCCTGCGGGCGTGGTTCGAGGGGCCGCTTGGCGAATCCCTGCAGGCCATCGAGGGGCACAGGCTACGCGAGATCCTGCCGGCCTTGCCAGGGACTTTCGCGATTCAATGCGGGTGGCTCGGGCGCCGCGACCTGCTGGAGTCGAGCCCCACGGCCGTCCATCTGCTGGTCGATCCGGAGCCCGCGGCGCATGGGCGGCAATGGGTGGCGGGGCGCGCCGAGGCGCTGCCCTTTGACAGCAAGTCGGTGCAGGTGGTGGTGTTGCCGCACTCCCTGGACCTATCGGAGGCGCCGCATCAGTTGTTGCGCGAGGCCCATAGGGTGCTCGTGCCGGAGGGCCATATCGTGATCCTCGGTTTCAATGCCGCAAGCCTCTGGAGGATCCCTTGTCTTTTGCGGCGGCGCGCGCATCGCGCCCCCTGGTGCGGGGATTGGATAGGTGTGCGCCGGCTGCGCGATTGGTTATCCTTGCTGGATTGTGAGCTGACACACGGGGCCATGCTGTATTACCGGCCGCCGCTCGAACGCCAGGGCTGGATGGATCGGCTGTTCTTCCTCGAGCGCATGGGGGATCGCTGGTGGCCGCTTGGGGGCGCTGTATATGTGCTCGTGGCCAAAAAGCGGGTGGCGGGGATCACGCCCATCCGGCCGGCCCTGCGCCGCGCGCGCATGCGCCGAATGTCGCAACCCGCGGGGGCCCGTTATGGCTAATAAGGTGGTGATCCATACCGATGGGGCATGCCGCGGCAATCCCGGACCCGGGGGTTGGGGCGCCATTCTCGAGGCCGGTGGGCGCGAGCGGACTTTGAGTGGCGCGGAGGCGGCGACCACCAACAATCGCATGGAGTTGCAGGCGGCGATTGCGGCATTGCAGGCCTTGAATCGCGCCTGCGATGTCGAGCTCGTGACCGACTCGCAGTATGTGCGCCGGGGCATTACCGAGTGGCTTGCGCAATGGAAGCGGCGCGGGTGGTTGACGGCTGGGCGGCGTCCGGTGGCAAATGCCGATCTATGGCGCGAGCTGGATGCCGCAGCCAGCCGCCATACCGTGCATTGGCGGTGGGTCAAGGGTCATTCCGGCCACCCGGGGAACGAGCGCGCGGACCGTCTCGCCAACGACGCCATCGACCGTCTGCTCGCGGGTGGCGTCAAGGAGAGGAAGGCATGATACGGCAGATCGTACTAGATACGGAAACCACCGGCCTTGAGCCCTCCGAGGGGCACCGCATCATCGAGGTGGGGGCGATCGAGCTTATGAACCGGCGCCTCACCGGCAGGCGTTTTCACCAATACTTGAATCCTGATCGCGAGATCGACGCGGCGGCGATCGAGATCCACGGCATTACCAACGCCATGCTCGCGGACAAGCCGCACTTCGCGGACGTGGCGGCGGAGTTCCTCGAGTTCATCGAGGGTGCCGAGCTTTTGATCCACAACGCCCCGTTCGACGTGGGCTTCCTGAACGCCGAGCTCAGCCGCGCGATCAACGGGGGCTGCGTCTTGCCGGTGACCGCGATCGAGGACTGCTGCACGGTCGAGGACACCCTGAAGCTCGCGCGCACCCTGCATCCGGGCCAGAAAAACAACCTGGATGCCTTGTGCCGACGCTACAATATCGACAATAGCCAGCGCGTCGTGCATGGCGCGTTGCTCGATGCCGAGATCCTGGCCGACGTCTATCTGGCCATGACCGGCGGCCAGACGGCGTTGTTCGACGAAGACGCCACCGCAGTCGAGGTGGTCGCGGGGGACGGCTTTTCCTGCGAGGGCGGCGCGCCGCTCGTGATCGCGCCGTCGGCCGAGGAACTGGCCGCCCACGAGGCCTATCTGGAGATGCTCGACAAAAAGAGCGGCGGCCGCTGTCTCTGGCGCTTGCTCGGCTAGGCTGCGGGGTGGGCGGCCGGCCGGCCGCCTGCAGAGAGCGCGAAGACCACCGCACCCAAGGCCAGCAGCCCGGCCAGCGTCAAAAACGCCAGGCGGTAGCCGCCGACGCCGATCAGTATGCCGGTGAGCACGGGCCCGGTGGCCTGACCGATATCCATGATCGTGCGCAGGACACCCATGCTGGCGCCGAAGCCCCCGGAACGCGCGCGGTCGGCGACCAGCGCCCCGGTGGCGGCGGTGGTGGCCGCGAACCCGGCGCCAAAGGCGGCGTTGATGGCAAGCAGCGCCGGAAAGCGGGCGGTAAACGGCAGTGCCGCCACCGCCAGCATGTCGACCGTAAGGCCGGTCAGAATGAGGGCGCGGCGCCCGAAGCGGTCGGACAGGGCGCCGAGCCGGGGTTTGAACAAGACCACGATGCCAAGTTGCGTCCCGAGCAGCACGCCTATGGTCCATGCCGGCCATCCGCGGTGGGCGGCGTAGATGGCGAGAAACGCCTCGACGGATCCGAACACCAGGTATTGCAGGGCCTCGACGAGACTCGTGGTGAGCACCACGCGGTCGGCAAGTACCGCGGCGGCGTGCGTCCTGCTGCTTGCGGCAGGCCCAGGGCTTGCGACCGGTTCGGCGGGGTGATCCGTGGTGACGCGCAGACCCAAGGCGAGCGCCAGGACACCCGCTACGGCGCAGCCGATATAGACCCCCGGGAAGCCGGAGGCGGAGATCAGGGCGCCGCCCAAAAACGGCGCGAGCGAGCGTCCGACGGTGCTCACCGCGCTATACACGCCCAGGGCGTGCCCGCGGCTCTGCGGGTAGCGCGCGACGATCTCGGCGCCCACGACGGTACCAAAGATGGCGGTCGCGAAGCCGTGATAGAAGCGTACGATCGCGAGTTCGCCGATGGTGCGCACGAGCAGGTACAAAAAGGGCGCAGTGGCGAACACGAACAGGGCAGCGACGAGCAGCGGTCGCGCGCCCAGGCGGTCGCGCAACAGTCCCGCCGGCAGACTTATGAGGATGCCCGGCACGGTCGAGGCCATGACCGCCCAACCGATGAGTGATGGGGGCGCGCCCAAGGCGCGCGCAAAGAGCGGCAAGGCCGGGGTCTTGGCCATCGTGGAACTCAAAAGCGCGAATGCCCCGGTGAGCGCGATGGCGGTCAGAAACGAAAGTCGGCGCACGCGGAGGGCTCAGGCGGTTTGCGAAGGCATGAGAAGGGTGCAACCTCGGTGACGGCAAAGACCCCGGAGGATAGCGCGAAATGGCGTATCAAAGGAACCCAGCGCCGCGGGCCGCAAGGGCCATGACGCGCATCATGGCCAGTCAGGGGATTTCGGCGATGGCCGGTGCCGATGCGTGACCGAAGGCGGCGGCGATGATCGTGGCCGAGACGCGCGCGTATGTGCGGCTCGCCGACGGCCGGGTTCTGGCCTATGCCGACACCGGGCCGTCCGCGGGCGTGCCGGTCGTCTACTGTCACGGGTTTCCGAGTTCCTCGCGCGAGGTCGGCCTGCTCGCGCCCGTGGTAGGCGAGTCGGGCGTGCGCCTCATCGCGCCGGATCGCCCCGGCTATGGGGAATCGAGCCCGCAGGCCGGCCGTAGCCTGGGCGGCTTTGCAGACGACGTCGCGGCCCTGCTTGATCACTTGGGCATCGCGAAGGCCGCCGTCATCGGTGTGTCCGGCGGCGGCCCTTATGCCTTGTCGCTGCTGGCCCGCCTGCCCGGGCGCCTCGGTCCGGGGGCGCTGGTAGCAGGCCTCGGTCCGCCGTCGGCACAGGCCCGTGCCCGCGCGGATTTTTTTCCGATGGCGCGTTGGGCGCT
The DNA here is from genome assembly GCA_021841585.1 of Pseudomonadota bacterium. GTDB lineage: Bacteria > Pseudomonadota > Gammaproteobacteria > Acidiferrobacterales > Acidiferrobacteraceae > Acidiferrobacter. The sequence continues at coordinate 55,070 of JAKBUS010000005.1, forward strand.
GCATTTAATCGACATGGTGCCGGCCTTGGCGCCGCTTGTGGCGCGCCCCGCGGTGCGCGCCCTGCGCCTTCGTGGGCGGTTGCGGCTCAATATGCGTCTCACCGCCCCAGCCGATCGCGAGGTGCTGGCGGACCCCGCAGTCTTGGATATCCTTGTGGGCGCGCAGCGCGCGGGGCTTGCGCAAGGGGGGTACGCGGCGGTGCAGGACCTGCTCCTCTACGTGCGGCCGTGGGACATCGCGCTTACGGAGGTTACCGCGCCGTGTACGCTCTGGCATGGGACCGCCGATCGCATCGTGCCGCCGGTGATGGCGACGGCGCTCGCCGGGATGCTGCCGGCCGCGCGCCTGCGGCTCATTCAAGACGAAGGCCATTATTCGCTGCCGATCCGCTACCGCGCCACCATCCTGCGCGAACTTATCGCGAGTGCACGCGGGTCTTGAACCAGTGGTCCGCCGACCGCGCATCGAGTTCGGGGGCGAAGATCAGCCCCTGCCCATAGCGGCAGCCGAGCCGCTCGGCGGCCTTTTGGCGGGTGAGATCGTCGATCGCGTCGGCGTACAGGGCAAGCCCCAGGGCGTTGATGCCGGCCGACAAAGCGCCAAGCAGGCGGGCGTCGGTCTGGTCGCGCGCGGGGCGGCACTTGACGCCATATACGCAGGCGGCGCTGATGTGGGCAAGCCCGGCGCGGGTCCCCGGGAAATGATCCACAAGGAGATGAAACCCCTGGCCGAGGGCTGTGACCAGCCGCTGGGCGGCGGGTGCGTGCGCCGCGAGGGCGCTATCGGGCAACTCCAGGATGACCGGCGTAGGCGCGTTGCCATAGACCTCCGCGCGCCACTGCGCAAGCCGCGCGGGGAGCCTCGGATCGTAGAGATCGGGGGCCTGGAGGTTGATGTGCAAAGGCGCGGGCGGCGACCCGCGCGCCATCCAGTCGTGCCGGATCTGCGTGAGCAACCGTTCCAGGAGGCGCTCGCGCAGGCCTCTTTGGGTAAGATTGGCGATCGCCTCTTCGCGCATGACCGTCCCGTTGGGCTGGCGCCAGCGCAGGCGGGCCTCGAGTCCGACCATCCGTCCGTTGCCATCGACGATCGGCTGATAGTTCGGCCGCCAGAGATCCTGCGCGAGGGCCTGCTCGATATCGCGGTAGCGCTGCATGCCGGCATCGACGGGCGCGACCTGCGCGGGCGCGAAGTAATGGTAGCGGCCGCCCCCGGCGCGTTTGGCCTCATACATGGCCTGGTCGGCATGTTGGAGCAGGACGTTCGGTGAATGGTCGTCGAAGGGGTAGACCGTAAGGCCCATGCTGATCGTGACGGCGAGTGTGCGCCCCTGAAACTGAATTGGTTGGAGGATCGCCCGCAGGGTGCGTTCGAGCAGGCCCTCGACTTGTCCGAGGTGGCTCACGTCCTCCATGATGATCACAAACTCATCTCCGCCGTAGCGGCTCACGGTGTCGGCCAGGCGCACGGAACTCGCGAGCCGGTCGGCGACGGTCGTGAGCAGGTGATCGCCGGCCTCGTGCCCGAGCTCGTCATTGACCCCCTTGAAGCCGTCGATATCGAGCAGGGCGATGGCCAGCAGGTGGTCGTTGCGCATCGCTCGCCGCCTTGCATGGGTGAGGCGGTCCATGAGTACGCCGCGGTTGGGCAGGCCGGTGAGCGGGTCGTGGCGCGCATCGCGGACGAGCGCCGCCTCGAGCGCCGATCGATAGCAGGCATGGCCCACGAACGCCGCGAACGCCTCCACCAACCGGCGTTTGCGCGGCCCCGGGGCGCGCGCCGGACGCGTTGGCCAGCCCAGCACCAAAGCCCCCTCGACACGGCCGGCGACACGCATCGGCACCAGGAGATGGGCGTGGATACCGAGCGCCGCGAGCTCAGGCGCGGCGAGCGGCCCCTGGACGGTGTCGGCGACATATAAGGTCTCGCCGGTGGCGAGCACGGGGCCGACCGCGGTCGGGTGGTCGGCGATGCGTAAGGGGATCAGGTCGCTGCATTCATCATCGGCGGCCAAGGCGCACAAGAATTGATAGCGCAGGTGCTGGCCGTGGCGGCGTATCAGGCCGGTGTAGTGGGCGTCGACCACCAGCGCCGCGGCGCGCGCGGCGTTCGAGAAGAACCGGTCGAACTCCAATGTGGCCGCGAGCTCGTGGAAAAGCTGTTCGGGGAGCGGCGACGAGGAGTGTTTGCGTGTGGCCATGACGCTCTCGATGATCTGCGGAACACGTCTTAGGGGTAGCCATCGGCGATACGTGCCAGACCTCCCGCCAAGGACGGCTTGGCGAGATCATAAACCGATCGGTCGCCGTATGGGGAAGGCGCGTGGCCGAACGGGATATGGGAGGCGACGTACGGGGCCGGTGCGTGTTATGCCAATACCGCGAGCAGGGCGGCGAGGAAGTCCGGCCGTTCCGCGAGCGCCGGCTCGCACACGATGAAAAGATCCGGGTAGCGGCGGCGCGCATGGGCAAGGAGATCGGGCAGATCGCGCTCGAGGTGGCGTCCGTGACTGAGAAAGAGCGGCGTCACGCGGATGCGGCGGCACCCGCGCTGGTAGAGCTCATGGAGTGCGCCAGGGACGTCCGGGAGGCATTTCTCCAGATAAGACAGGACCACCGGGGACGCGGGGTGGCGCGCGGCGAGACGGCGCGAGAGCTCCTCGAAGGGCGCGCGCCAGCGGCCATCCGTCGAGCCGTGGGCGACCAGGAGATGGCCTGCGCCGTCGCTCATGACGCCGCGCAGCACACGCCGCGCGCGGTTGGTGCCGGGGCAAATGCCAGCGTGTCGCGTAGCGCCACGACATCGCCTATGACGATGATCGCCGGGCTTTTGATCTCAGCGTGGCCGCAGGCACCCACGAACTCCGCCAAGGGCGCGGCGACCTCGCGCTGGTTTATGGTCGCCCATTCCACCGCCAGGGCCGGTGTCGAAGGCGAGCGGCCTGCGCGCAACAGTTCCGCGCACAGGATCGGCAGCGACTCCACGCCCATATATATGACCAAAGTGTCGGCGGCCCGCGCCACCGCCACCCAGTCGATGGCGTCGGTGCCGCGCGCCCGGCGGCCCGTGAGGAACAGCACCGATTGGCTCATGGCCCTGTAGGTCAGCGGGACCCCGGCGTAGGTGGCCGCCGCCGACCCGCTGGTCACCCCCGGCACCACCTCGTAGGGGATGCCCGCGGCGCGTAAAGCCATGCACTCCTCGCCGCCGCGCCCGAAGATGAACGGGTCACCGCCCTTCAGGCGCGCGACGCGCAGGCCCGCGCGCCAGGCGCGTATCAGCTGTTCGTGGATTGCGAGCTGGGGGGTGGAGGCGCGTCCGCCGCGCTTGCCCACCGCCACCAGGCGCGCGCCGGGACGCGCGAGCGCGAGGACCCCGCGATCGATCAGGGCATCATGAAAGACGACATCGGCGGCCTGCAGGAGCCGCGCGGCCTTGCGCGTGATGAGTTCCGGGTCGCCGGGACCCGCGCCTATGAGCGCCACCGGCGGGCGCGTATTGGTCAAGAGCGCCTCCGGATGGGGCGCTGCGCCTGGTCGATGCGCGCGTAGGCCGTGGCGAGATCGGCCGCCGCGCCGCTCATGACCAGCAGACACGCGGCCTGGTCGCGGAGCGTGGCGGGTAGCGGGCGTTGTCCGGCCAGTACCTCCTCGATGAACTGGCAGGTCTTGGGGGCGCCATGATCCGCCGGGAGCTCCGGCAGTTCGGTAAGCGGGGTGCGATCTTCGGGAAACCACTCGCGCTCGTATCCGCCCTCGATCCCGATCAGCGCCGGGCGCCGCCGCGGATGGGCCACGGGCTCGCCCTCGGTGCCGCGCAGGACCAGCGCGGTGGCGCCGGCGGCCACGAAGAACGCGCGCATGCGCTCGAGGTACGGGGGGTGGGTGACCGCCGCGCACCGCACCGCCGGGCCCGCGAAGGGATTGAAGAGCTTGATCACGGTATGCACGCTCGAGCGCACGCCCAGTTGGCGGCGCAGGGACAGGATGGCGGCGAGATGCGGGTGGAGCACCTCAAGCGGGGCATAGGCGAGGTGGTGGCGCTCGAGCTGATCGTGCACGGCATGGCGGCTCGCCGCAGGCGCAAAACCGAGATCGGCGAGTATTTCACCACTGGTGGTGCGATCGCTCGGGTCGTGATCGACAAGCCGCAGATCGGCGTCGGCGGCCGTCCCGCCGTAGGTCCCATGGATCAGTACCGGCACCCCTTGGCGCGCGAGCAGCAGGGCGAGCAGCGGCAGCAGGTTGGCGTGGCGGCGTGCGCCGTTGTAGGACGGGAAGATCACCGGCCGCGGCGCGGTTGGCGTGGCAAGCGGTGTCAGGCTGTCTTCGGTCGCCGAGACAAAGCCCAGCAGCTCATCGACCGATTCCCCCTTGAACCGGAACGCCGTCCATAGTGCGCCTTGGACGAGCGCCGGCAGGTGCCCGCTCAGCCATTCGGCAAACAGCGCGTGCGCCGCCTCGCGGCTCAAGTCGGTGGCGTGGGTGTGGCCGCGCGCCACCGCGCTCAAGAGGCCGGGCAGGTCCTGTGCCGGGATCATGGCCGACATCCCCAAAGACCGGTCGAGGCTCATTCCGGCAACCTCACGAACACCCGCTCTCCTTCGAGGCGTACGGGCCAGGTGCGTACGCAGCCTACGTCGGGATCGCGCGCCTGGCCGTGCTTGAGATCGATGCGCCAGTTGTGCAGCGGGCAGTAGACGGTGTCCCCGGAGACCGTGCCCTCGGCCAATGGGCCGCCCTTGTGCGGGCAGCGGTTGTCGAGCGCGTAGACCTCGTCACGCTCATTGCGCAACAATGCGATCTCGCCGCCTTCCGTGGCGACTACCCGCCCCCCGAGCGCGGGGATGTCGGCCAAGGTGGCGACCTCCTTCCATACGGTATTCTCGGGCACGCTCATATCGTCATCTCCGCGACGCGCAAGGGTTGGGCATGGATCGTGATATGGCCGGACAGGGCCGCGGCCCACGGGTCCTCCTCGTGGCTCAGGGCATGACGCAATTCCGCCGCCAGCTGTTTGCGGCTCTCGCTGTTTTCGACGGTCATGGCCTTGATGTGGTCGAGTCCAACACGTTCGATCCAGGGCGCGGTACGTTCCAGATAATAGGCCTCCTTGCGATAGAGTTGCATAAAGGCCTCGGCGAGCTCAACGACCTCGTCTTCGCTCGCCACCTTGGAAAGCAGGTCGCCCGCGCGCAGCTTCATCCCGCCGTTGCCGCCGACATAGATCTCCCAGCCCGAATCCACGCCGATCACCCCGAAGTCCTTGATCGTGCTCTCCGCGCAATTGCGCGGACAGCCGGAGGCCGCAAGCTTGACCTTGTGTGGCGACCACATGCGCTCCAGGCGCTTTTCGAGGGTGATGGCAAGGTGCGTGCTGTCTTGCGTCCCGAAGCGGCAGAATTCCGTGCCGACGCACGACTTGCAGGTGCGCAGCGCCTTGCCATAGGCATGCCCGGAGGGCATGCCGAGGTCGGCCCATATCGCCGGGAGATCCTGCTTTTTGACCCCAAGGAGATCGATGCGCTGACCGCCCGTGATCTTGACCATGGGGACTTGATAACGCTCGGCCACCTCGGCGATGCGCTTGAGCTCCGCGGGCGTGGTCACGCCGCCGTACAGGCGCGGTATGACCGAATACGTGGCGTCTTTCTGGATGTTGGCATGCACCCGCTCATTGACGAGGCGTGCCTGGGGGTCGTCGATGGCCTCCGCCGGCCACGCGCAACGCACATAGTAGTTGACCGCCGGACGGCAGGTCGGGCAGCCGCCGGCGGCCTTCCATTCGAGGGTCGCGAACACCGCGCGCACGGACAAGAGCTTGCGTGTCACGATGGCATCCCGGATCTCGTCATGCGTGAGATCCGTGCATGCGCACAGTGACCGTTTCCGCGCGGTGGCCTCATAGAGGCCGCCTAAAGTGCTGGCCAGGATCTGTTCCACGAGCCCCGTGCAGGATCCGCACGAGGCGCTGGCCTTGGTGCACCGGCGCACATCATCGACCGTGAACAGGCCCCGGGTGCGAATGGCGTGGACGATGGTGCCCTTGTTGATGCCATTGCAGCCACAAATCTCGGCGGCCTCGGGCATGTGGTCGATGGCCCGTCCGCCGCCGTGGCGGACATCGCCCGTGGTCTCGCCAAAGAGCAGATGATCGCGCAGCGCACTCACGTCCTGGCCCGTACGCAGCAGCTGAAACAGCCACGGCCCGAGCGCGGTGTCGCCATACAGGAGGATGCCGGCGAGCTTATGGTCGCGGATCACGACCTTCTTATAGACGCCCCCTGCCGCATCCAGCAAAGACACCTCCTCGCAGCCCGCGCCGCCTGTAAAGTCGCCGGCCGAGAACAGGCCGACGCCCGTCACTTTAAGCTTGGTGCTGGCAAGTGAGCCGGTATAGCGCAGACGCCCGTATTGGGCGAGGTGATTGGCGGCTACCTTGGCCTGTTCGAACAACGGCGCCACGAGCCCATAGGTCAGGCCCCGGTGCTGCACGCATTCGCCCACCGCGTAGATGCGCGGATCGAAGGTCTGGAGCGTGTCGTCGACTACGATGCCGCGGTCGCAATGGAGACCGGCCGCGCGCGCGAGCGCGGTGCGCGGCCGGATGCCGACGGCAAACACGACGAGATCCGCGTCTAATGTGCGGCCGTCCTTCAAGCGCAGCCCCTGCACATGGCCGTCGCCGGTGATGGCCTCGGTTTCGGCGCCGAGACACAGGCATAGGCCGCGCGCGATAAGACTCCTTTGAAGGAGGTCTGCGCCCACCCGGTCCATCTGGCGGTCGAGCAGCCAGGGGTTGCGATGCACGACCGTGACCTTTGCGCCTTGCGTGAGCAGGCCGTAAGCGGCCTCGAGGCCGAGTAGGCCGCCACCTATGACGACCGCACGAGCGCCCGCCGGCAGGGCCTGCATGGCGCGCACATCTTCTATGGTCCGATAGGTCATGACGCCATCGAGCTGCGCGCCCGAGATTGCCGGGACGTAAGGCGTGGAGCCGAGCGCCAGCAGCAAGCGGTCATAGCGCTCGACCGTGCCGTCCGCGGCGTGCACGAGCCGGCGCGCGCGGTCGATGCGTGTCACCGCCTGCCCGGCATGGAGGGTGATCCCATGCGCGTGGTACCACGCCCGATCGTTCAGGATGGTGTCCTCGAAGGCCATTTCGCGGGCCAGCACCGGTGACAACAGGATACGGTTGTAATTGGGGTGCGGCTCGTCCCCAAAGACGGTGATGTCGTAGTGGCCGGGGGCCATGGCGAGCAATTCCTCGACGGCGCGCATCCCGGCCATGCCGTTGCCGACCATGACCAGGCGGGGCCTCCCGTAGACCGGGTTGTTCATGTATGACTCCTTGAGAGGATGGCGTCTGGACGGCGGCCTTGAGAGACCAACGCGGCCGTCTTCCCTGGGGTCCCTCGAGCAACCATTGTGCCAAGGCATGAGGCGCATCCATGGCGCATGCCCTAAGGCGCGCGCGCACCAGCATGGGGAACGGCGGTCGACCACGCACCAATGCGGCCCGAAGGGCGCCCTTGATGCGCCCGCGACCAGGCCCCATATAACGACGCAGACAGTGGACCGGGGGACGGATGCGGTGAGAAATCTGAAACATACGCTCATGGCCGCGGGTGTGATCCTGCTGGTGGCATGGGCGGTGCTATTGGTGATGCATATCCTGTTCGCCCTGGTGTGGGTGTTCTTCTGGGTCGGGCTGGTCGGCATCCTCGTGGCGGTGGTGCTGCACGCCGTGGAGCGCCTTGTCTGACCCGGGCGCAAGTGATCCGAGCGCAAGTATGTTATGGTAGGGGTGTGAGCTCATGATACGTTTATGCCGTTTCCACGGTAAGGAGGGCCAGAATGGCTGGTTCTAATTTGTTCCCGGATTCGCCATCCACGGGTTATCAGGGTGGTTACGCGGTCACCACCGTCATCCACAGGACCTATCTGCTGCTGGCGGCAACGCTGCTTTTCAGCACATTTACGGCCGTAATCGGCATGCGCGCCCAGTTTGCCTATCAGCATCCGATCATGATCATGATCGCGGCATTCGTGAGCCTGTTTGCCGTTCAATGGACGGGCGGGCGCAATAGCCCCATGGCAGTGCCATTGGTATTCGTATTCACGGGCCTCATGGGACTCTCGCTCGGCCCCGTGATTGGCCTTTATCTGCGCATGCCGGACGGCCCGACCATCGTCGCCGAGGCCCTGCTCGGGACTGCCGTCATATTCGGGAGCCTGTCGCTCTACGCGCTCGTGTCGCGCCGCAATTTCAATTATCTCGGCGGCTTCCTCATGACCGGGCTTGTGATCGTGGTGCTCGCGTCGCTTGCCAATATGTTCTTCCATATGGCGGGCATGCAGCTGGTTATCGCCGGCATGGCCTTGCTCGTGTTTTCGGGGCTTGTGTTGTTCGACACGAGCCGCATGATCAATGGCGGCGAGACCCGCCCGGTGATCATCGCCGTGGGCCTCTATCTGGACGTCCTGAACCTATTTATGGCGCTGCTCGAGATCCTGGGCGCCCTCCAAGGAGGAGGCCGCCGCAGGTAAGTTGTTGGCCGGAGCGGTCTTGCGCCGCCCCGGCACGCGCCCTGAGCGCGGACGGCAGGCCATTCCACCGATCATCTCGTAACGGGCCGTCGCGTGCGCGCCCGGCGGGATCGGCGATTGCCCCGGACGGTGGGCGCCCGCCGATACCGATGGCCATCATGACGGAGGATTCAGGATATGGATAAGCGCGGGATCGCACGGCGGGCGCGCCGAGGGCTTGCGGCGGCCGCCCTGATGTGGACGGGTGTCGGCTACGCGGCCTTGCCGCCGGTCCTTGCCCAGGCGGTGGCGCGCGGCGCGCATATCTTCAAGGACGACAGCTTCGGCAGCCATGTGAGGCCGGTGGCCAATGCCGCGAGCGCGTTCGCGGACATGGGGAGTTCGCCGGTGCATGCGCGCTTCATGACCTGCGCGGTCTGCCATGTCCACGGCGGGCTCACGCGCGGGGTGCTCGCCGATGGCCGGCACATCCCCAGTCTTCGCAATGCCGCGGCCGTGTTCCCTCGCTATAGCGCCAAGTCCCATCGCATCGTGACCCTCGAAGACCAGATCCAGCATTGCGTCAAGGACGGCATCAAGGGGCGCCCACCGGCCTTTCAGGGCGCGACCATGGTCGATCTCGTGAGCTATCTGAAATCGTTGGCCGCGGGCCAGCGGATGGCGATCGGTGGCGCGTTTAAGTAAATCGGCGGCGGGCACGCACGTGGCGGTCCCTCTCGCAAGCCCGATGGCTGCCGATGCAGGCGGCGCGTCGAGCGCCGGGCGTCCCTTACGCGTGCTGTTCGTGGCCTCAGAGTGCGCCCCGTGGGTGAAGACCGGGGGGCTTGCGGATGTCGTCGCGGCCCTGCCCCCGGCGCTCGCCGCCGAGGGCCTCGAGGTACGCGTGTGTCTGCCCTTTTATCGCTCCATCCGCCGCGAGGTGGGCGAGGCGCCGGCGTGCGCCACGGTGCTCGGCGCGCTCGTGCGCGAGGCGTCCTTGCCGTCTGGCATCCACGCCTATCTGATCGATGCCCCTTGGCTCTTTGGGCGCGACGGGGGGCCTTACCAGGACAGCGAGGGACGGGATTGGCCGGACAATGGGCGGCGCTTCGGGCTTTTCGCGCGCATCGCCGCCACGCTCGCCTCCGACGAGACGCCGCTTTTGTGGCGCCCGGATGTCTTTCACGGGCACGACTGGCAGGCGGGCCTCGGGCCGTTATGGTTGAAGATGGCCCTGCCGCGCGCCGCGCCGTCGGTCATGACCATTCACAACCTCGCCTTCCAGGGGCTGTTTCCGCGGGAGATGGCGGATGCCCTGCACCTGCCCCCGGGGGTGTTTGCCGTGGAGGGCGCGGAGTTTTACGGGCATCTGTCGTTCTTGAAGGCCGGGCTGCACTATGCCGACGTCCTGACCACGGTAAGCCCCACCTACGCGCGCGAGATCCAGGAGGAGGCGCAGGGCTGTGGGTTGCACGGGCTTCTGACGCGCCGTCGCGATCAGCTGGTGGGGATCGTAAATGGTATCGATGATCGCGCCTGGAATCCGGCCAACGACCCGCTCATCCGGGCCTGCTATGACCGCGACAATCTGGCGGCGAAGGGCGCCGACAAGGAGGCCGTGCAGCGCCTCTTCGACCTTGTCGTCGATCCGGCGCGGCCGTTGTTTGGCCTGGTCGGTCGGCTCACCTGGCAGAAGGGCATCGATCTCGTGACCGAGGTGGGCGACCGCCTGGCGGGCGTGGGCGGTCAGCTCGTCGTGCTTGGCACCGGCGAGCGCGGGCTCGAGGATGCGCTGCGCGCGCTGGCCGCGCGCCATCGCGGCGCGGTGGCGGTGCGCGTCGGATTCGATGAGGGGCTTGCCCACGAGATCGAGGCCGGCGCCGACGCCTTTCTCATGCCCTCACGGTTCGAGCCATGCGGGCTGAATCAGATGTACAGCCAGCGTTATGGCACGCCCCCCGTGGCGCGCGCCACGGGGGGGCTTGCCGACACCATCCGCGGTGTCGACCCCGGGGGCTGCGAGGGCAGCGGCTTTCTGTTCGCGCAACCCACAAGCGACGCGCTATGGGGGGCCATCGAGCAGGCGCTGGCCTGCTATCGCAACCCGCCGTGCTGGACGCGCATCATGCGCGCCGGCATGGACCGGGATTTTTCGTGGGCGGCGAGCGCGCGGCGCTATCACGCGCTTTATGACACCTTGGTGGCGCGCGCCTAGAAGGCCTTTGTCTGGTAGGCTCGCAAGACGCACGACGCAGCAATCCTAGGCTTATAAGGGCCCAAGGGCCGGGGCCAGGGACAGGCCTTGCCTGTCTTGCGATGATCCCAGGCCACGGCCATCGCGGGCGCCCACGGGCGGTCTCGTCGATCGACCAGTTCATAAGGAAAGAGAGAGGTTATCATGGGTGAAATGATCCGTTTTAAGCGGCCGGACGGCGGCCAGTGCGACGGTTATCTGGCGGGGCCGGCGTCTGGCAGCAAGGCGCCCGGGATCGTCGTGATCCAGGAATGGTGGGGCATCAACGACCAGATCAAGGGTGTCGCCGAGCGCCTTGCCGAGGCCGGCTACCGGGCGCTGGTGCCAGACCTTTATCGTGGCCAGGTGACGATGGAGGCCAAGGAGGCCGAGCACCTCATGAGCGGGCTCGATTTTGCCGATGCCGCGAGTCAGGACATCCGCGGCGCGGTGCAGTACCTGAAGGCCACAGGCAGCGCCAAGGCGGGCGTCAGCGGATACTGCATGGGCGGGGCGCTTGCGGTACTGGCCGCGATCTTCGTGCCCGAGAGTGACGCCAATGTCACATGGTATGGTTATCCGCCGCTCGAATTCGTCGACGCCGCGCGCATCAAGGCGCCGCTGCTCGGTCATTGGGCGACCCAGGATCAGTTCTTTGCCATCGCCGGGGTCGATGCCCTGGAGGCGAAACTGAAGGCCGGCGGCGCAGGCTTCGAATTCCATCGTTACGACGCCAAGCACGCGTTCGCGAACGAGGAGGCCGATTCCATGAACCTGCCGCCGCTCGCCTACAACCCCGCGGCCGCCGAGCTTGCCTGGAAGCGCACCTTGGCGTTCTTTGCCGCCCATATACGCTAACGGTAGACCCCGCGGGGTCGTGCTTAGGGCTCCATCCGTGCCGGCTTGCGCCGCGCGCCTTAAGTTTAAGGCGCGGGCCGTGCATTGGGGCCGGTATGCGGCCCCTCGAGATCGCCTTGCATGCGCTCCCACCCATAGGTGGCGGTGCCCATCAGCGTGGCGTCGGGATTGATGACCACCTGTACCGGGATCCGCGCGAGCAGCTGCGAGAAGCGCCCCTTCGCGCAGAAGGCGTCGACGAACCGGCGCTCGTCTAGGAGCGGCAAGAGCCGCGGGGGGATGCCGCCGGCGATGTAGATGCCGCCCAAGGCAAAGACCTTGAGGGCGAGGTTGCCGGCCTCGGCGGCGAGGATGGTCAGGAAGGCCTCGACCACTGCGTGGCATATCGGGCAGGGCGTACCGGCGCGCAGCGCCGCGTCGAGGATGAGCGGCGTGTGATCCGCGCTCGCGGCCAATGCCGCCGCGAACCTCGGGTCCTCGCGCGCGGAGTCCTGGTCGCGAAAGTATTCATAGAGCCGCGGGATGCCGATGCCCGAGCACACCAGTTCGTAGCTCACATGGTCATAGCGGTGCCGCAGGTAGGGGATGAGACCGGCGAGCGCGGCGGTGGGCGGCGCGAAGTCGGCATGGCCGCCCTCCGACGGCTGTGGCCGGTAACGTTCGCCGTCCCACACCAGAAACGCCTCACCAAGGCCGGTGCCGGGGGCAATCACCGCCTTGGTGGCGGCGTCGGGCGCATGGCCTTCGTTCAGGATCTTGACATCGGTGGCCTGCAGGACCGGGATTGCGTGGGCGATGGCGGCGAGATCATTCAGGACATCGACGGAGGTGAATGCGAGTTGCGCGCAGAGCGCCGCGCCGTCGACCTCCCAAGGGAGGTTGGTGAGATGCGCGCGGCCGTTTATGACAGGACCCGCGACCGCCAGGCAAGCGCGCCTCACCGCGACGCCCGCGGTGGTGAGAAATTCGCCGAGCAGGGTCTTTAGGTCCGGATATTCGGCGCTTTTGAGGCGCGCGCGCGCGAGTGGCCGCGCAACCCCGGCCGTCGCCGACACGACCAGGACATCGGTCTTGGTCCCGCCGATGTCGGCTATGAGCAAAAGATCGCTGTCTTGCATGTCCGCGAGGCCCCCTTAGTCCCTGGTCGTTGTGATTTCGAGCCCACGCCCCCAATGTTAACGCATAGGCCACGGCGGCGCGCGTTTGGGCCCTGGAAAATCCCAACGTGAGCCGTTAGTGTGCCGAAAGGGGGCGGTCAGGGTGCGCTGGCGGCCGATCGAGGCCAGTAGCAGCGGGAGGGACGGTTATGCGTATGGGAATGATCGGCTTGGGGCGCATGGGGGCCAACATGGCGCAGCGCTTGATGCATGCCGGGCACGAGGTCGTGGGCCATGCCCGCAAACGCGCCACCGTGGACGGCTTCACGGCCCAAGGCGGGCTTGGCGCCTATACGCCGGCCGAGCTGATCGCCAAGCTCCCCGCCCCGCGCGTCGTATGGTGCATGGTGCCGGCCGCCACCGTGGACGCCCTGCTCGCGGAACTCGTGCCGCTGCTCAGCAAAGGCGATATCGTCGTCGATGGCGGAAATTCCTTTTACCAGGACGATATCCGCCGCGCCGGCGAGCTTGCCTCCAAGGGCCTCCATTACGTCGATGTCGGCACGAGCGGGGGCGTGTGGGGCCGCGAGCGCGGCTATTGCCTCATGACAGGCGGAGAGCCGTCGGTCATGCCGGTGCTTGATCCCCTCTTCCAGGCGCTTGCGCCCGGGGCGGGCGCCGCCGCGCCGACCCCGGGGCGCGCCGCGGGCCAAGGCTCGGCGGAGCTCGGTTATCTGCATTGCGGGCCGCATGGCGCCGGCCATTTCGTGAAGATGGTCCACAACGGGATCGAATACGGCCTCATGGCGGCCTATGCCGAGGGCCTCAACATCCTGAAGGGCGCCGGTGTCGGGGCCGCCACTCATGATCCGGATGCGGAGACCGCGCCTCTGCGGCATCCCGAGCATTTTCAGTACGATTTCAATGTGGCTGAGGTTGCGGAACTCTGGCGGCGCGGGAGCGTGGTCAGTTCGTGGCTGCTCGATCTCACCGCCGCGGCGCTGCGCGAAAGCCCCGATCTTAGCGGATTCGCCGGCCGCGTGGCCGATTCCGGCGAGGGCCGCTGGACGGTCCAGGCGGCGGTCGAGGAGGGTGTGCCGGCGCCGGTCATAACCGCGGCCTTGTACGCGCGGTTCGGCTCGCGCGGACACGCCGATTTTGCTGACCGGGTGCTGGCCGCCATGCGTTACCAATTTGGTGGACATGTCGAGAAGAATTGATGGCAGGCCGCGCGAGGCCACCGGGCGGGACTTGCGCGAGGCCGCGCGCCGGGTTAGGGTCTATCGACAGCCATAGCCGCTTTCAGGCCGTGATGCTCCAGGGAACGGGGTGGGCAGGTCCACCGGAAGCGGTCGGCGCGACTAGGAGGAACGATCTTGGACGATCGATTGGATAGCGCGCGTGACGATGGCGCGCACGGCGCCGGACAGGGTGTCGCGATGCTTGCGAGCAATGCCCAATGGCGGGCGCTGAAGGACCATTTCCCGACCGTGAAGGATGTGACCTTGCGCGCCTTGTTCGAGGCCGATCCCGGTCGCGGCACGGCGCTGGTCGCCGAGGGCGCGGGTCTCTACCTCGATTACTCCAAAAACCGCGTGACGCGCGAGACATTGCGGCTGCTCTGCGATCTGGCGCGCGCGCGCGGACTCGAGGCCCGGCGCGATGCCATGTTCCGGGGCGAGCGCATCAATGTCACGGAGGACCGGCCGGTCCTGCATGTGGCGCTGCGCGCCCCCCGCGAGATCGTGATCCGGGTGGATGGCCATGACGTCGTCGCTGACGTTCATGAGGTTTTGGCGCAGATGTCGGTGTTCGCCGACAAGGTGCGTAGCGGCGCGTGGACCGGATATAGCGGCAAGCGCATCCGCACGGTGATCAATATCGGCATCGGCGGTTCCTATCTCGGTCCGGAGATGGCCTGCCAGGCCCTGCGGCCGTTCGCCGATCCGGCGATTGCCGTGCGCTTCGTGGCCAATGTCGATGGCGAGGCATTGCGCGCCGCGACCGCGGATCTGGACCCCGCGGAGACCCTTTTTATCGTATGTTCCAAGACCTTCACGACCGAGGAGACCATGACCAATGCACGCAGCGCGCGCGCGTGGTGTGTCGCGGGCCTCGGCTCGGAGGCGGCGGTGGCCGCGCATTTCGTTGCGGTCTCGACCAACACGGCGGAGGTCGCCCGTTTCGGCATCGATACCGCCCATATGTTCGTATTCTGGGACTGGGTCGGGGGGCGTTATTCCCTGGGTTCTGCGGTCGGCCTGTCGTTGATGATCGCCATCGGGCCCGAACAGTTCCGGGCAATGCTCGCCGGTTTCCGCGACATGGATGAGCACTTTCAGGCGGCGCCGCTCGAGAGCAATCTGCCGGTGCTCATGGGGATGCTCGCCGTCTGGTACAACAATTTCCATGGCATGGAGACCCAGGCGATATTGCCCTATGCCCATGGTCTTTCGCGGCTGCCGGCCTATCTCGAGCAGCTGCAAATGGAGAGCAACGGCAAGCACGTCGATCTTGCCGGGCGGCCGGTGACTTATCAGACCGGGGCGATCGTATGGGGCGAACCGGGGGTCGATGCCCAGCACTCGTTCTATCAGCTGCTGCACCAGGGGACCAAGGCCGTGCCCTGCGACCTGATCGGTTTCTGCCGTTCACCCGTCGACCTGCCGGGTCACCATGACCTTTTGATGGCGAACCTTTTCGCGCAGGCCGAGGCGCTGGCCTTTGGGCGCCCGGCGGCGCGGCTTGCCGAGGAGGGTGTACCGGCCTCGCAGATCCCCTTCCGGGTATGCGAGGGCAATCGCCCGACCACCATCGTCCTGGGCGAGGCGCTGACGCCACGCGTACTGGGGGCGCTCATTGCGCTTTATGAACACAGCGTGTTTACCCAGGGCGTGGTGTGGGGTATCGATTCCTTCGATCAATGGGGAGTGGAGCTTGGCAAGGTGCTTGCGCGGCGCATCGCCTCCGAGATCCACGATGGCAACGGCTGGGGCGCGCACGACAGCTCGACTTGCGCCCTCATCAGCCGCTACCTGGCGCGGCGCGCCGGGGCTTGACGCGCGGGCCCCGGATGAGCGCCATCCAAGACGAGTGCGGACAAAGGCCGTAGGCGAGAGCGGGTCATCGGGCCCGTCCTTTTCACCACAACTTTAAGGAAATGCTGTCGATGGACCAGGCACCCCGATTCGTAAGCCAGCTCACCCGTAACACCCTGGCGCTCATCCTGGCAGGCGGCCGCGGGTCGCGCCTGAAGCACCTGACGATGTGGCGCGCGAAACCGGCGGTGCCATTCGGAGGCAAGTTTCGGGTCATCGATTTTCCGCTGTCCAATTGCGTGAACTCAGGCATCCGGCGCATAGGCGTCCTCACCCAATACAAGGCCCACTCCCTCATCCATCATATCCAGAAAGGCTGGGGGACCTTGCGCGGCGATTTTGGGGAGTTCGTGGAGCTTTTGCCGGCGCAGCAGCGCATCGAGTCCTCGTGGTACGCGGGGACCGCCGACGCGGTCTATCAGAACCTCGATATCGTGCGCAATCATGACCCCGATTACGTCCTGATCCTGGCCGGCGATCATGTCTACAAGATGGATTACGGGCCGATGATCGCCCATCATGTGCGCAAGGGCGCGGACCTCACGGTCGGCTGTGTGCATGTCCCTCTCGATCGCGCGAGTGACTTTGGGGTCATGGCTACAGACGAGATGGGGCGCATCGTGCGCTTCGACGAAAAGCCGGCCGATCCGGCGCCGGCGGTGGCGGGCGGGACTACCGCGCTCGCCTCCATGGGCATTTATGTGTTTAGCGCGCGCTTCCTCTACGAGCAGCTCGTCAAGGATGCCGACACCAAGGACTCGCGGCATGATTTCGGGCATAACGTGATCCCCCGGGCCATAGACCGGTACCGGGTCATGGCCTACGCCTTCTCGGCCAATGGCAGCGGACAATCGGCCTACTGGCGGGATGTGGGCACGCTGGATGCCTACTGGGCGGCCAACATGGAGTTGATCGGCGTGACCCCGGAGCTGAACCTCTATGATACCTCCTGGCCGATCTGGACCTATCAGGAGCAGTATCCGCCGGCCAAGTTCATCTTCGACGAGGATGACGGGCGCCGCGGCATGGCGGTGGACTCCATGGTGTCCGGCGGCTGTGTGATCTCCGGGGCCCAGATCCACCATTCGCTGCTGTTTTCAGCGGTGCATGCGCACTCCTATGCGGAGGTCATCGATTCGGTGGTTATGGGCAGCGTCGACATCGGCCGGCATAGCCGTATCCGGCGGGCGATCATCGACAAGGGCTGCC
>JAKBUS010000120.1 GCA_021841585.1 Pseudomonadota bacterium
CGCCAGCCGGGCGTGACCAAGTCCCAGATCCTGACGCTCGCCGGCCTCGACTTCCTGCAACGCGCCGAGAACGTCCTCTTGATCGGACCGCCCGGCACCGGCAAGACCGGGATCGCGATCGGCCTGTTGCGCGAGGCCTGCTTGAACGGCTACAACGGGCGCTTCTACAACGCCCAGGTGCTGCTCGATGAGCTCTATGCCTCGCTCGCCGACCGGTCCACGGCCAAGCTCATGCGCCACTTAATGGGTATCCGGCCGCTCCTCATTGACTTATGTGGTGTGGACAGTTATGTGGAGTAGCGCGTTATCGATCCATGAATGCCCGATTCTTTGCAGATATTTGCGACGCATCTACTCCACATAATGTTACAGCCGGCGCAGCCATCCGGTTAGGCCGTCATCACGAAAAATGAAGGCGCCGCCCTTGGGTGGCGCTAGGATTTCAGGAAAGACCTGGGCTAAAGCTTGCCGCTTAAGGTCGATGTCCGCGCGCGCATAGCGCATGGTTGTATTCAGGCTGGAATGCCCGAGCCACTGACTGATAGTGGCGAAGTCGACGCCCGCTTTAAGAAGATGAATCGCGGTTGAATGGCGCAAGCAATGCGGATGAATGCGCTTGCCGGCGAGTGTCGGTGCGGCCGCGGCGGCGACCCCGACGTATTTTTGCAGCAGGTATCGCACACCAAACCGTGTCATCGCCACGCCGTGCGCATTGAGAAAGACAGGTCTATCCGCCAGGGCCTCGGCGCCCTCGTTGTGCCTTCGAACCAAGCGGTCCAGCAGCCGTGCCGTCTGTGGCCAGATGGGGCACAGACGGGCCTTATTGCCTTTGCCCACAAGACGCACTTGGCAGGGTGGTTCTGCCCGGACGTCGCAGACACGTAGGTCAAGGATTTCCTGGACCCGGGCGCCGGTGTTGAACATCAAGGCGAACATCGCGTAGTCTCGTTGTCCGGCGGCACTCTTTTGATTGATGGCGGCCAGGAGCGCCTCGATTTCGGCTTGATCGAGATATTCAACGGGCGCCACTTTGGCCCCTCTCTTGAAGGGAATTCCCAGCACTTGTTGCAGGGGCAACAGGTACTCCGGATTCTCCGTGAGGAGAAAGCGGCTGAAGGTATGGAGGGCCGCCAGCCTGGCATTGCGGGTCACGATCCCGTTCTTCCTTTCCCTTTCCAAGAAGGCGAGGAAGCGAGTGACTCGGTCGGCCGTGATATCGCCGATTTCCAGCGCGTCGATCGGGCGTCCACAATCTTGGGAGAAGAACCTGAGAAACACAATCATACCGTCACGGTAGGCCTGGATTGTCCGGCGGCTCATGCCCCGGAGAGTGGGTAAATACTCCTGAAAGTAGCGGGTGATGGAACGGGCAAGTCCAGACTGCTGGTAGGACTTCATGATGTTGACTCCTGAATGAGGGCGCCACAGGCCGCCTGGAAGCGGTCGCTGGCGATTTCCTGCAGGGCGGGCACGAAGTGCAGGTAGTGGGCGGTCGAGACGATAGAAACGTGCCCCATGTACATCGCGAGCTTAGGCAGAGACGACTGCACGTCGGTCCCCTCGCGATACCAGCGCATGAGTGCCTCAACGGCGAAGCTATGTCTAACATCGTGAACGTGCGGCCTGCGACCCTCACTATCGACAATCTGGGTGGTCATAAACAGACGGTTGATCGCTTGCCCCATCCCCGCGCCCGTGTAGCCACGCCCCGGGCCTTGGCCGTGGCACAGCAAAGGGGCGTGACCTCGCACGTCAAAAGGTGGCGTGAGGCGATCATGCCAATAGCGGCGCAACTCAGCACCGGCATCGGGCGACAGCGGCACCGTCCTCGCTTTGTGAAACTTCGACGCGCGGATGCGTAGGACGCCTGTTTGGATTTCGACATCCTCTAAGGTGAGTCGGACCAACTCGCCGCGGCGCAAGCCGGCGGTGTAGAGAATGACGATGGCTAGGCGCATCACCATAGGCAGCAGTGGTGACCCAGGTGCGGGTGCCAGATGATCTGCGGCCACGCACAGTCGCGCGATTTGCACGGGCGTGATAATCACGGGGCTTCGGTAAGGGGTCATCCTGGCGAAGAACAAATGGTTCGGCGCAAAGCAGTCCGGTTCCGAGCGTTGGCGGTATAGGCAGAACTTCCGGATCATCAGTTGGCGCAGGCGGCGTGTCGTGTTCGATAGATGCTGAAATGAGTGGCACCAGAGATCAAAGCCGCCCTGGTTCAGATCCGGCGCAGGAATGTTCGCGATAAAGCAGCGCATGTGCCGAAGCACCCGTTCTTCCTGCTCATAACCCCGCCCCAGGGCGCGCTGATGGGCGAGCCACGCCGCGATCCACTGGTCGAGTCCTTTTGGTGAGGAGAGTTTCCGGTCCATGATGACCTCCTTTAAACGGTAGTGATGCCGGGTACCGGCAAGGCCACAGCGCGCAGCATGTCGGTATCGATGCGTAAATAGACGCAAGTGGCCTCCAGGCTGTGATGGCCCAACAAGTCGCCGATGGCCTTGATGCCGACGCCTTGTCGGAGCAGTCGCACCCCGGCGGCCACCCAAACTCCCCCAGCTGTGGCCACCTGAAAATCCCCCACCTGGATAGCGTCACAGTAACGCATCGGTAGCGTTACGGTAACGCATCCGCAGCCGTAGGCGTACGCATCCCGACAGGACATCATCGCCCCTTGGCCGATTATCGGAGAAGGGGGTACGGAGGTGAATGTCTTGAAGCCACAGCAAAAACAAGCGGTTCTGGCGCTCTTGGAGCGCGGCGTCTCGCAACACGAGATTGCCCGCAAACTCGGTGTCGATCGCAAGACCATCCGCAAACTGGCCCAGGCCCCGGCCACGCCCGAGGCCCCGGCAAATTCCCCCATGGCCACCGGCCCCCACCCGCAAAATCCCCCACCCCGGCCACCGGCCTCAGGGGGCGGCGGCGCCATCGCACCGGTGACGTCTTGTGCCCGTTCGGCCTGCGAGGATCATCGCGCCTGGATCGAGGCGCAGGTGCGTCTTGGGCGCAATGCCATGGCGATCTACCAGGACCTGGTCGACTGCTTCGGTTTTAGCCACCGCTACAACTCCGTCAAGCGCTTCTGTCGGCACCTGAAGCCTAAAGCGCCGGAGGCCTTCGACCGGCTGGAGTTTGGCCCCGCCGAGGAGGCCCAGGTCGATTA
>JAKBUS010000050.1 GCA_021841585.1 Pseudomonadota bacterium
GGTGCCGGGGCGCGAGTCGCCGGCGGCCTATCACCGTCAGGTGGCCGAGGTCGTGGCGTTCCTGCGCTACGCCTCCGACCCCTCGGTGTTCGAGCGCCGCGCCCTCGGCCGCTACGTGATCGGCGTGTTCGTCATCCTGTCGATCCTAGCCTACCTCCTGAAGAAGGATTATTGGCGGGATGTCTGGGCCGACAAGGCCCGCAGTCCAAAGGCCGAAACCGTTTCCCCCGGCGCGCCGCCAATGGACGGCAGCGATTCCCCTCACACGTCATCCTGGAAGACATCCACGACGACGTCCGCCGATACGGGTCCACGCAGCGGACCTTGAACGATTGCTAGCGGGGTTTGCGCACCGGTATGTCCCCTAGGCATCCGGTGCGCATTTTTTGCCCGCAGGTCGGGCACCACGTCTCGCCTTTTTCAAAGCGGGGGCACCAAAAATGCTTCGCCAAGATCAATGGCCGCCAGACGTGTGATGCGCCGTCTCCCTGTGTCAACCGATAGTCTGGCGCATGGTGCGCCGCGCCGCCGGTGCCCTTCATGGAAAAACCCCCGCGCATCCACCATGCCCTGCCGGTCTTGGCATCCTAGGCCACACCCTTACAAGACCTCCGGCCTGGGCTTACGCTAGAACCCGCTTCTTCCAGAACTCGCAATGCATGGCGGCGGCTCGCGCGCCTTTCACCAATGGATCGCACGAGACCCAATTGCATGCCTCGTGCGCGATATCTTGTATACATCCCACCGACCTCTGCACGAAACTGGACACAGCATGGACGCCTCATGCCAGTCCTGGTGCGGATGTCCGCGCCGCGTCCCGCCGAACACGTCACGCTCTCATGGATCCATGCGGTTGATCCCTTCCATTGCTCGCGATGGTACGTATATTGCAATATGCCGCGTATCGACAATCATCACCAAGCGAGGCCGGCATGTCATCTCCGCCATGCTTTTTGCGCAGGATGGCGGGCTTACCCGTCGCCCGTCTGGCGCACGCCAGCCGCGCTCGCCATCGGCGCGGCTGCGCCTCCATAAAGGAATTGCCGTGCGGCCCGATGCGGGCGCGCGTCACCCAGGCCGGCCATTACAGCCCCGCGGCAGGGCTCGCGCTCATGGCGGTATTTGCGCTTTTCGCAAGCCCCGCCGCCGATGCCGCCCCTGCGCGCATGGCGCATGAACCCACGCCTCGCATAGGTATCGTGATCCCCATCGGACCGCCGCATTATGGTGCGATTACCCGCCACGTCGCGGACACGCGGACACGCCGGTATGGACCGTTTATCTTCCATACAGGGACCATCGACAAGATCCCCATCGTCTATTGCATACAACCGTTTGGTGGCGAGTTCACGCGCAGCCTGTCGGCCCAGGCGATGGCCATTCATTTCCACCTCAAAGCCATTCTCTATCCAGGGACGTCGGGTGCCCATGTCGCGCCGCCGCGGATGCTGATCGGGGATGTCGTGCTGGGCGCCAAGCAGGTAAACTTCGGCAATTTCTTCATGACGCGATCCGGCCGGCTTCGGGCCGACGAGTTTCATGGCGTAAGCTCCATGGGGAAATATATGACCGTGTACTTGAACCCCAAACTTCTGAGGGACCTTGCATGTAGTGCCCGTCGCGTTGCCTCGGCGACTACCCTTCCAGCGTGGCTTAATAAAGGCTACCGCCAGACGACCCCGCGCATATACTATTATGGTATTCAGGGCACCTCGTCCATGTGGCTTGCCAACAAGGCCTTTATGGCCAAGACCGATTCCGTGTTCCACGAGGTCGATGAAGACGGAGACTGGTTTTCAGCGGTCGTGTCGGCCTTGTATAAAATTCCCTTCATAGAAGTGAGCACGATATCGGACAGCATCCTCGAGCTTCCGCATACGCGCGCGGGCATTCCGCGCCCGCCTTCAGCGGCCGGTTCGCGAACGATAAGGGCATCGGCTATAACCCAGGATGTCAGTGACGCCATCATGATGTCATTCATCAGGCACTACGGCCGTGATCTCCTCACGGAAACCTACGCGACGCCATTCTCGGACCCTTATAAGCGTGCCCGCTATCAGCATCCCACAGCGCCACATGGTCTTCTGAATGGGGCCGGTTGCGATTTAAGCGGGCGGACACGAAAGAGCGGTTGAACCGTCAAGGCAACGCCAAGAAAAGTCCCAGGGAGGACGGTCAGGAGGCAAGCCGCGGGCCCGCACGAAATACGCCCGATAAGGCCTCGCGGAAGGTCAATGATAGTGCGGCAGCCTGCTGATCCCCGATACCGGCGCATCGCTCGAGTCGCCGCGCGTCGTCTTGACGCATGGTCATGGCTTTTTTCACACCGTGGCAGCGGCAGCCTTTTTCCATACGTCGAGAGGGGCGGGATGTCGCTTGGGTCTCATGGTTCCTACGCACGCGCGGACTATGCGATAAGACGCTCGCGCGTCTGGGCGCGGTCTTGCGGGGAAGTGGTGCTTGTTCCCCGAGGGATGGCGGCGTGGCGCGTGGTTGCTGGGCTCAATCGTCGTCCCGTGCCCCCGCCGCAAGCGCCGCCTCGATCTCCGGGCGTGTCAGACGTGGCACGAACAGTCCGATGAAGTCGTACATATACTGCCGCAGATAGGCGCCGCGCCGGATGCCGAGGCGCGACACGCTCGCCGGGAACAGATGGCTTAAGTCGAGCGCGCGCAGCCCCCGGTCGCGCCTGGCGTCGAATGCCATGTGGGCGACAATGCCGATACCAAGACCCAGCTCGACGTAGGTCTTGATGACATCGGCGTCGATCGCGGTCAACACCACGTTCAAGGCCAGTCCGTGCTGTTCGAAGGCCTCGCTGATCTTGCTGCGGCCCGAGAACGCCAGGTCATAGGTGACGACCGGGTAGCGCGCGAGGGCCTCGAGCGATACCCGACGGGTCTTCAGCAGCGGATGACCGGGCGGGCAGACGGCGCAATGGTTCCATTCGTAGCAGGGCAGGGTGATGAGCTCGTCGTAGCGGGTGAGGGCCTCGGTGGCAATACCGAAATCCGCCTCCCCGGATATGACTTGTTCGGCAATCTGCTGGGGATTGCCTTGGTGCAGCGACAGGCGTACATCCGGGTAGAGGTGGCTGAAGCGCCGCACGGTCTCGGGCAGGGCGTAGCGCGCCTGGGTATGGGTGGTGGCAATCGTCAGGCGTCCGCACGCGTCGTTGCGAAAATCCTCGCCCAGGCGCTTTAGGTTTTCGGCGTCGCGCAGCATGCGCTGGGCAATCGCGACTAAGGCCTTGCCGGGTTCTGTGATCGCCACCACGCGCTTGCCGTTGCGCGCCAGGATGTCGACGCCCAATTCCTCTTCCAGGAGTCTCAATTGTTTGCTGATGCCCGGTTGCGAGGTGTGCAGGGCCTCGGCGGCCGCCGACATGCTTAAGCCTTGGCGCACCACCTCGCACAGATAACGCAGCTGCTGAAGTTTCATGGTCTTACTATATAACCTAATCGTATAAATAAGTAACTCGATATTCGTTGTTAATATAAGCCATATTCGCTAAGTTGTCGCGCATCGGCGTTTACGGCACACGTTCATGTCCTTGGCCGATGCCAGGGCGACACGCAGGAGGAAAGGATGGCTTGGGAACGAAAGGCGCAGGAGGCGGGCCGGCGGCTCGCGGCGATAGAACGGGATCACGCGCCCGCGGTATTCGCGAGCAGCCTCGGGCTAGAGGACATGGTGCTCACCGATCTCATCATCCGGCACGCCCCCGGGGTCGGCGTTTTCACGCTCGATACCGGTCGTCTGCCCGAAGAGACTTATCGCCTCATAGATCAGGTGGCCGAACGCTACGGCGTACGGATGATGGTGTATTTCCCCGACATGAGGGCGGTGGAGGAATTCACGCGTCGTTACGGCATGAACGCCTTCTATGAGAGCGTGCCCTTGCGCCGCGAGTGCTGCCGTATTCGCAAGGTCGAGCCGCTGCGAAGGGCGCTCGCCGCCAAGAAGGCTTGGATCACGGGGCTGCGTCGTGAACAAGCCACCACGCGCCAGGACGTGGGCTTCTCGGAATTCGACGCCGACCACGGCCTCACCAAGTTCAACCCGCTCGCGGACTGGACCCTGGCTGATGTCTGGGACTACATCCGCGCGCTCGACGTGCCCTACAACGTGCTCCACGACCAGGATTATCCAAGCATAGGCTGCGCGCCATGCACACGCGCCGTAGCCCCAGGCGAGGACCTGCGCGCCGGCCGCTGGTGGTGGGAGAGCGGCGAGACCAAGGAGTGCGGTTGCCATGCCCGCGAAAAGGAGCCTCTTGCCACGCGGCATGGGGCGGCGTGAGTCGGGCGTGACGGGCCAAGCGGACTCATGGGTGCGCGCGCTGCACACCCCGTCTGCGCCGAACGCCCGGAAATCCAACGACGAAGAATGAAATGAAAGGAGCCGGAACACGATGGACAACACGGTCAGGAAGACAATCGATGACGACACGGCCGCGCCGCTTGCGTGCGACCTCGGGCGGCGCGTGCAGCCGGCGCCGGGCTTTCGGCGCAAGCGCGCCCTTGATGCCGTGGCCCAAAGGGATCCTCTGGAGGCCCTGGAGAGCGAGGCCATCCACATCCTGCGCGAGGTGGCGGGCGAGTTCGCAAACCCGGTGCTGCTGTTTTCCGGGGGCAAGGACTCGGTGGTCCTGGCGCGGCTCGCCGAGAAGGCCTTTCGGCCCGGGCGCTTCCCATTCCCGCTTTTGCATATCGACACGGGTCACAACTTCCCGGAGGTCATCGCCTTTCGTGACCGCTACGTCACCGGCATCGGCGAGCGTCTGCTCGTGCGTTCCGTCGAGGACTCGATCCGCGAGCGGCGGGTGGTGGCGAAGAATGCCACCGATAGCCGCAATGCCTTCCAGTCCGTGACCCTGCTCGATGCCATTTCCGAGCTTGGCATAGACGCCTGCATCGGTGGCGCGCGCCGCGACGAGGAGAAGGCCCGCGCCAAGGAGCGCGTGTTCTCGTTCCGCGACATCTTTGGGGAATGGGACCCGCGCAACCAGCGCCCCGAGCTCTGGGACCTCTACAACACGCGCGTCCATAAGGGCCAGCACATGCGCGTGTTCCCGTTGAGCAACTGGACGGAGCTCGATGTGTGGCGCTACATCGCGCGTGAGGACCTGGCCGTGCCCTCGCTCTATTTCGCGCATGAGCGCGAGGTCGTGCGCCGTGGATCGGTGCTGGCACCGGTCTCGGATCTCATCCGGCCGGCACCCGGCGAGGTCAGCGAGACCCTCTCGGTGCGCTTTCGCACGGTCGGCGACATGAGCTGCACATGCCCAGTCACATCGCGCGCCACGACAGTCGGCGAGATCATCCGGGAAACCGCGGTGGCGCGTGTCTCCGAGCGGGGCGCCACGCGCCTCGACGATCAGGTCTCGGAGGCCTCCATGGAGCTTCGTAAGCGCGAGGGGTATTTCTAATGACAACGACCGAGATTGCCGTGGCGAATGCTGGCGGCGATACGCTGGAATCCCAGTCCAAAGACCTGCTGCGGTTCATTACCGCCGGCAGTGTCGACGATGGCAAGAGCACCTTGATCGGCCGGCTCTTGCACGATACCAAGGCCCTGATGGAAGACCATATCGACGCGCTCACGCGCGCCGCGGCACGCCACGGGCTCTCCGAGCCAGACCTGTCGCACGTCACCGACGGGCTGCAGGGGGAACGCGAACAGGGCATCACCATAGACGTCGCCTATCGATCGTTCGAGACCGCGCGCCGGCGATTCATCATCGCCGACACGCCCGGCCACGAGCAATACACGCGCAACATGGTGACTGGGGCCACCAACGCCGACGTGGCGGTGGTGCTCGTGGATGCCTGCAAGTACTGGTTGCCGCAGTCGCGGCACCACGCGTGCATTGCCGACACGGTCGGTATCCGTCAGCTGATCGTCGCCGTGAACAAGATGGATCTGATCGGCTATTGCGAGGAGGCGTTCGCCCATATACGTGATGAGTTCCTGGATTTCGCGACCCGCCTGCACTTTACGCGCGTCACGTTCATACCGGTGTCGGCCCTAAAGGGCGATATGGTGGTGGAGCGCGGCGGCCATCTCCCGTGGTACGAGGGCCCGACCCTGCTTCAGGCCCTAGAGCAGGCCGATGTCCCAAAGGCCGGGGGTCGCTCGGATGACGGTGCGCCCTTCCGGTTCCCGGTGCAGTGGGTAAGCCGCGCCGCCGCGCCCGGGCGCGTTGCGCGCCGCGGCTACATGGGGCGTGTGGCCTCGGGGGCCGTGGCGCCAGGCGACGAGGTTATGGTGCTGCCGTCAGGACGACGCACGCACATCGACGAGATCGACACCCACGACGGCGTGCTCGCGCGCGCCCAGGCGCCGCAATCGGTGACCCTGTATCTGGAAGACGACATCGACGTGGCGCGCGGCGACATGATTGTGGCGCTGGCCGCGCCGCCCGCGGTCACGAACACCTTCGTGGCTACCGTCTGCTGGCTCTCCACCGAGCCCATGAGCCTGCGCCGCCGGCGCTATCTCATAAAGCACGGCACCAAGACCGTGTCGGCGTTGTTCTCGCGGCCCAGCTATCGCCTGGATGTGACCACGCTCGCGCGCGACACGCTTGCCACGACGCTCGCCATGAACGACATCGGCTGCGTCGAGGTGCGCGTGCAGGATCCTTTGCCATGGGATGCCTACGACGTCAACCGCGCCACCGGGTCTTTCATCATCATCGATGCGCTCACGCATGACACGGTGGGGGCCGGCATGATTGAAGGGCCCGCGCCGGATGCGCCCGAGGCGCTCGTGTCATGAGCGCCGCCTATTTCGTGAAGGCGCCAGGCGATGGTGCGCCGCGCGCCGGGACGGTGGCGGCCACGCTGCTCGCCGCGGGCCTGACCGCCGATACGCCGGTGGCGTTCGTCGAGTGGGCGGCGGTGATGCGCGCGTGCCGCGTGCGGGCCACGCTCGGCACCCTCGATGAGCAGGCGGCGGCACAAGACGGCACACAGCCGGCGCTGGTCCTGGTCGGGGAGATCCCCGAGGCGGTCGCCGACGAGCGCGTGCACGGAGAAGACGGCGAGGACGCGTTCCTCGCCTATGGCCGCTCATGGTTTTGCGGGTAGCGCGAGCGCGGGTGCCGGGTCCGTGAACGGCCAGGTCCTCAAGACCCCGTTGGGCGCGGACAAGACCGGTGCCCTGCACGCACTCGGCGAGGGCCTGTCGCGTGAGCAGGTGGCATGGGTAAGCGGCTACCTCGCCGGCCTCGACGCCGCCCCGGCCGCCGCGCCAACGCCCGAGGTGACCGTGCTTTATGGTTCCCAGAGCGGTAACGCCGAACATGTCGCGCGTGACCTGTATGCACGCCTTACGGGGCGAGGGCTTGCCGCGCGCATCGATAGTCTCGGGGCCTATCCGGCCACGCGCCTAAAGCGCGAGCGGGTGGTGATCATCGTTACCAGCACCCATGGCGAGGGCGAGCCGCCCGACGCCGCGCAGGCCTTCCATGCCTGCGTGATGGGTGAGCGCGCCCCGCGCCTCGCCGAGCTTTGCTACGCGGTGTTGGCCCTCGGTGACCGCGGCTATGAGCGCTTTTGCCAGACCGGCCGCGATCTCGACGCGCGGCTCGCGGCGCTCGCCGCCACGCGCCTATACGGGCTCGGCGAGTGCGATCTCGACTACCAGAAGACGGCTGGCGAATGGATGCGCGAAGTCCTCCAGGCGCTGGCGGAGGGGGCCCCGCCGGTGCCCGCCCCCTCGCTGCGCCTGGTGCCGGCCACACCCGTTTACGACCGCACGCATCCGTGCCCCGCGGCGCTTGTTGAAAACACCCGCATAACGGCACGCGCGTCGAGCAAGGACGTGCGTCATGTGGTGCTCGCCCCGGCATCGCCGCTTGCCTTCGCGCCGGGCGACGCCCTGGGGGTCGTGCCGCGCAATGACCCGGAGCTTATCGCCTGTGTGCTGGCGGCCGCCGGATTGGCCGGCTGTGAACGAATCCTGGATGCGCGCGCGAAAGATAGCGAGCTCGCGCCGGCGCTGGCGGACTGCTATGAGATCCGCGCCCTGTCCAGGCCGTTTCTCGAGCGCTGGAGTGTGCTGGCGGACGCCCCGCCCTTGAAGGCGCTGCTTGCAGACGGGCAGGAAGATGCCCTCAAGGCCTATGGCGCCGATCGCGACATGATCGATGTGATGCGCGAGTTCCCGGTTAGGGGCTTGTCGGCGGACGATCTCGTGTCGGTCTTGCGGCCGCTTGCGCCGCGCCTCTATTCCATCGCCTCGAGCGGCCGCGTCGATCCCGACCACATCCATCTGACGGTGGGGGTGGTGCGCTATGAGTGCCGCGGCCGCGGTCATCGGGGCGTGGCCTCAACCTGGCTTAGCGAGCGCGTGGCGATGGGGGCGGAGGTGCCGGTCTATGTCCATGCCAATGAACACTTCCGCCTGCCGGCGGACCTTACGACACCGATCTTGATGGTGGGCGCCGGTACCGGTGTTGCCCCGTTCCGGGCGTTCCTGGAGGAGCGCGCGCTCCTCGGGGCCACCGGCGCCCATTGGCTCATCACGGGCGGCCGGCAGTTTCACAGCGATTTCCTTTACCAGCGTGAATGGCTGGATTACCGCCGCAAGGGGGTGCTGCAAAGGCTCGACGCGGCATTCTCGCGCGATGCCCCGCGTAAGGAATATGTGCAGCACCGCTTGCAGGCGGCCTCCCGCGAGGTCTACGCGTGGCTCGCCGAAGGCGGTCATCTATATGTCTGCGGCGATGCGCGCGGCATGGCCCATGGTGTCCACTCGGCGCTCCTCGAGATCGTGGAGCGCGAGCGCCACTGTACACGCGAGATGGCCGCGGATCATCTGCGGGCGTTGATGGCCGAGGGCCGTTATCAGCGCGACATCTATTGATCGGCGCCACCTTTTAAGGAAAACCCCTATGTCGAAGTCGATTTCCACGGCGCGCGCGTTGACGGAGGAGGAGACCCTGAAGGCGCATAGCCGCCGGCTGCGCGGCACGATCACCGAGGGTCTGGCCGATCTCGTGACCGGAGCGCTTGCCGAGGCCGACGCCAAGCTTCTCAAGTTCCACGGCGCCTACGGCCAGGATGACCGCGATGTGCGCGTCGAGCGCCACGGGCAGAGGCTGGAGCCCGCGCACGGCTTCATGGTGCGGGTGCGTCTGCCGGGGGGTGTGTGCACGCCCGCTCAATGGCGCGGGCTTACCGCTCTTGCGCGCGCGCAGGCCGCGGGCGCGCTGCGCATCACTACGCGCCAAACGATGCAGTTTCATGGGGTCTTGAAGCCCCACTTAAAGCCGCTTATGGCGGGCCTGGGCGCACTCGGTCTCGACAGCATCGCCGCTTGCGGGGACGTGAATCGCAATGTGATCGGCCACAACCATCCGGCGACCTCGGCTGTACATGGCGAGATCGTAAATCTCGCGGCCGCGCTCAGTGCCGCGTTCCTGCCGCGCACCGGCGCCTATCGGGAGATCTGGTGGGACGAGCCGCCGGGGGCTGAGGCGGGGGCGGAGGATGAGCCCTTGTACGGACCCACCTATTTGCCACGCAAGTTCAAGATCGGCATCGCCGTGCCGCCGGTCAACGATGTCGACGTCTTGGCGCAAGACCTGGGTCTCATCGCCATTGTCGAGCGCGATCGCATAATGGGTTTCAACGTCGCCGTCGGCGGCGGCATGGGGACCACGCATGGCGACCGAACGACGTATCCGCGGCTCGCGGACGTCATCGGATTCTGCACGCCCGAACAGGTCCTGGCGGTGGCCGAGCAGGTGCTGCGCATCCAGCGCGATGCCGGCGATCGCACGAACAGGCGGCATGCGCGCCTCAAGTATACGATCGACAATCGCGGGCTTGCGTGGTTCAAGGGGGAACTCTCCGAGCGCCTCGGATATGCCTTGGGGGCGGCCCGCGACTATCGCTTCACGACCCGCGGCGACCGCCTTGGGTGGGTCGAGGACGGCGAGGGGCGCTTGCATCTCACGCTGCGGGTGCAAGCCGGCCGCGTGCGCGATGAGGGCGCGTCGCGCCTGTTGACCGCGCTCGCCGAGATCGCGCGTATCCATGAGGGCGATTTTCGCCTGACCCCCAACCAGAACCTCACGATCGCCGGGGTGAGTTTCACCCAGAGGCCCGTCATCGAGGGCCTGCTCGTCCATCACGGTGTGGCAGGGCCTGCCGGTCCCGAGGGCGTGCGCGGCCATGCCATCGCCTGTGTCGCCCTGCCTACCTGTGGGCTTGCCATGGCCGAGGCCGAGCGCGCGCTGCCCGGATTTCTAGAGCGCCTGGAGGCGGTCCTCGCGCCCCTCGGGCTCGATCGCGAGGCGATCTCCGTGCGTCTGTCGGGTTGCCCCAACGGCTGCGCGCGCCCAAGGCTCGCCGAGATCGGGCTTGTCGGCAGAAGCCTCGGGCGCTACCAACTCTACCTCGGCGGCGGATTCGCGGGCGAGCGCCTGAACGCGCTCTACCGAGGAAACCTCACGCTAGATGAGGTGGTGACGGCCCTTGCGCCGCTTTTCGCCGACTATGCCGCGCGCCGCCATGGGGCCGAGCGCTTCGGCGATTTCGTGATCCGCGCCGGTCACATGACGAGCGCCCCCGATGCGTCTTGAAATACATCCAAAGAGGAGAATGAGCCATGACATTATCTATCGGTGATACCGCACCGGATTTCGTGCAGGAGTCCACCCTGGGGCCGCTGTCGTTCCATGACTGGCTTGGTGATGACTGGGGCCTGCTGTTTTCCCATCCGGCGGACTATACCCCGGTATGCACCACCGAACTCGGCGAGACCGCGCGGCTCATGCCCGACTTCGCGCGCCGCGGCGTCAAGGTCGCGGCGCTGTCGGTGGATCCGCTCGACTCCCATAAGGACTGGATCAAAGACATCAACGACACCCAGGGCGTGCGCGTGATGTTTCCGATCATTGCCGATCCCGACCGCAAGGTCGCGGCCCTTTATGGCATGATTCACCCGAAGGCGAGCAGTGTCGCCACCGTGCGCTCGGTGTTTTTCATAGACCCCAACAAGAAGATCCGCGCCACCATCACCTATCCCGCCAGCACCGGCCGGAACTTCGCCGAGATCCTGCGGGTGATCGACTCGCTGCAGCTCACCGACTCCCATCCGGTGGCGACCCCCGTGAACTGGCATACCGGCGGTGAATGCGTCATCGTACCCTCCTTGAAAGACCCCGAGGCCTTGCGCCAGGCGTTCCCGGCGGGTTATCGGGAACTGCGTCCCTATCTGCGGATGACGCCGCAACCCAAGACCTGACGGTACCGGAAACATAAAAAGACACGCGTAAGACCAGGCTTTCCGGTTTGCGCCATAAGAGAGCGATCTCGGGCCCCGGCGGCTACAGGCCGCCGGGGCCCTTATGAATGAGACCGTCAGTGGTGGGATGAGTGGGGGCGCGGTGAGAAGCGGGTCGCTAAAACCCGCGTGCCGCCCAATATCGCGAGCAGCACCCCGAGGGCCAGAAGGTCCTGCCAGTTCAAGTGGTGGGCATAGAGCCCCACGAAGACCTCGCGCAGCACGAACACAAAGCCGACCTCGGCCAGCACCTGCAGGCGGATACGATGGAACTCCAGGTAATCCGTAAAGCTGCGAAAGAGTTCTATCAGAATGAACACCGACAGCACGTCCGACACGAGGTGTTGGCCGGTGGCCTTTACGAGGTCGTGAGAGGCCATCGTGCCCATGCCCTGTACCGCTTCGATCAAAAGCTCGATGGCGGCGAAGTAGTCGAAGACGAGGCCCGCGATCGCGCCTAACAGGGTGGCAAGCATGATGAAGATCAGGGTGATGATCATGCCGTCCAGGAGCCGCCCCTGAAAGCGGATGACGCGCAGGCGCGTCGGCGAGAGCGCGGTGTTCGGGGGGCTATTCGCCGAGGATTGGTGTTCTGTCATGAATGAGATGCCCGCCCTGTTGCGCCGTTTCTAGTGTCCGTGCCGGCGGTGCCGCCCTTCGATTACGGGATCTCGCGGGCCCCGGCGTTTCTTTTAGAGTCTAGCACGTTCCTCCGATCGCACGACGTGTCCCGGAAAGCGGCCGCCCGACGTGAGGCGGTCGTGTCATGATGGGGCAATCGACTGCGGATCGAAGCAGCGCCCGGGCGGCCGGGTCTGGCAGGGTAGGGCGGGGTCGGGGCCGGCTCGAATCGAGGCGTGTCACAAAGGGCGTGGGGCACATGCCCACGGCCGATACCAAAACGCCCCGCACGTTCGTGGCCGAGGCCATGGCCTGCCGTCACGGTGGGGTTCCGTGGGCGGCAACGCGGGCTTGGGCGGTCTGGACGCCCCGGGCCTTCCTTCGTCAGAGAGGCAGATAGAGGAGGCAGTAGCCGCGCGGACTGATAGGCCCCTGGACCACCTGGCAGAGCCCCTCGCGCATCATGCCGGGACCCATGGCACCACCCATCATGCCATGCCCGGGCTTGCCTCCCGCGGGGATAAAGTGCTTGCACATGCTGCACATCTTGCCGTCACTGGGATGATCCTGGTAATGGGCGATGGCCTTCGTGACCTGGGCCGGGGCCGCTTGGGCGGTACCACCCAAAAACGGCAATGCGGCGATTCCCGTGGCCGCCGCGGCCACGGATTTCAGCCAGTTCCGCCGGGATAGCTTGGATGACGCGTTCATTGTCAGCACCTCCAACCTGATGAGGGCCCAGGGCCCACGATGATGCTACGCCGCCCCCATGTCGGCCGCCACTTGTGGCGATCCGGGCCGTCTTGGACCTCCGCTAACCCAGATATCGTGCCGCCGGCCTGATCGTGAAAGCGCGGCTGGGGATGCGAGCGTAGGCCAAGGTACGAGATCTATAAAAGCACGCGGAACCAAATCTTCGCGCATCGATGATCTCGGAATTTCGGTCACGCATCCCATCGCGCAAGACCCTGGAGGCATCGACGCCATCGATACGTGAGCGTCTGCCATGGACCTCCGAGGGGCCATGTCGGCGGCGGCTTGCGGCTTGAAACGATGCCCCTTACGTCCCCGGCCTCAAATCGGCGGCGCGGCCCGTCTTGGCGCGCAAGCAACAGCCTATCAGTCGGGTGCCCCACGCCTCGTCCAGGACGCAGGACGGATGACGAGGCCTTACGGGCCCTTCAGGTCGTTTCACCGATCGGGTACACTCATCTGTCATGAACCTTCTTTTCTGGCGCGCGCCGCGCATCCCGGTCTTGTCGCTTCGCGGTATCATCGCGGCCAAGCCCTACGCCATCAGCCTTGCCGCCTATCGCGAGCCGATCGAGCGGGCCGTGACCCTGGCCCGTGCCTGCAAGCGTCTCATTCTTTCGATCGAGAGCCCCGGGGGCTCGCCGGTCCAGTCGGACCTCGTGGCGAGCTTCATCCGTGAGCGCGCGCAGGAGCAGGACGTCAAGGTGCTCGCGGTTATCGGGGATGTGGGGGCCTCCGGGGGCTACTGGATCGCGTGCGCGGCCGATGAGATCTACGCGAACCGCATGAGTATTGTCGGTTCCATCGGCGTGATCGGTGGCGGGTTCGGGTTCGCAGAATTCATTGCCCGTCACGGCATCGAACGGCGTATCTATACGGCGGGCGAACATAAGTCGCGCCTCGACCCGTTTCGCCCGGAGCAGGCCGACGACATCGCCTTTACCAAAGAGCTCCTTACCGACATGCATGCCGAGTTCAAGGACTGGGTACGCACCCGTCGCGGCAGCCGTCTGGGACCCGAGCCCGAGGTGTTCGATGGCTCCTACATGTTGGGGAGCAAGGGTAAGACCCTGGGTCTCATCGACGGCTTCGCGAGTGTCGACTCGCTGGTGCGCGAGATCGGTGGCAAACGCGCCAAGCCGGTCTTGATCGGGCCCAAGCGTGCGCGGGGCCTTATGCGCCTCATGGGCCAAAGTGCCCTGGAGGCGGCCTTCGACGTGGCGGAGGATCGCCTCGCCCAGCCACGCGCGCGACTCTGAGCGCTGTCCGACCCCCTTATCCCCACACATCGTTTCCGTCCCGCTTTTGCGTCGAGCCCATGGCGCCAAAGCGCGCCGATGGTGGGCTGGGGCGTGAATCCGATTGATGGCGCGCGCCCGGTGGTGTGACAAAGAGCGGCACGCTGCCACTTTACGTCAGGCGCGACCACGTAGGTGACGTTTTACGTCACCTATCGCCCCCCGTAATTCAGGTTTTATTCATATACCGCCTGTCGGCTCAATGCTACGGCTCGCCCCCAACCCTAGTCATCGTATCATTGCGCCTTGAAGGACTTACAGGATTCGTGCCAAGTAACGCTTTAGTGTGCGGCCGTGTCTGGTACGGATCATGCACTCCCCCAGGGGCGTACACCGTTCATTGTGAACCGGTGCTATTGAGGTGAGAGGAGTTATCGCCATGCGTAAAAAGAACCCGGTAGTGGCCGGTATCCAAGCCGGCTTTACCTTAATCGAGTTGATGGTCGTGATCGCGATCATCGGCATCTTGGCGGCCATCGCCATTCCCCAGTATGAAAAATATATCGTGACCACAAAGGCCCAGGACGTGGCCCAGAACTTCCATTCGGCAATCACGGCGGCCACTAGCGCCATGTCTGCCGCACAGGCCGGGCAAAGCACCTTGATCGCAATGGCAAATACGCAGGGGGTCGCTTATACGGCGCCAAAGGCAGGAACAGGAACCCCGGTTTTGAGCTATACGGCCAATGATCCAGGCGCCAGTGGCACCTCAGGAGCAGCTACGCCGAACTATGCCTATATCGGCACATTGGGCGGAACCACGCCGGTCACCCCCAGTTACTGTGGTGAGGTCGATACGGCCGGTGGATTGGCGGCGATTCCTACCGGCTACTCGACCAGTGGAACATGGGTTGGGGCAGGCGTAACGGTACCGGTTTTCGTTACAGTCGGTGCTGGCGCGCTTTGTACTGGAAATAAGACGCTTGGCGCAGATATTGTCAATGCTGTCGTGGGTGATGGCTCGACATCGGCTACGGCGGGGACAGACAATGCCGGTAATACCGTCGTTGCTTGTACTACTGCATCGAAATATTGCCAAACAAACGTCGGCCCGAACGGTTCTGTGACCCCGTAAGGCTTAACAGGTAGGTGTTTTCAGGGGGGGCGCGAGGTTTGCGCCCCTTTCTTTTTGTCGTTGCGGATTAGGTTTGTCGCGGGGGCTTGCATGGCCTGAATTGGGTCGCTGTTTTGGCAAGCCAATATTTCCGAAGAAAGCGATCATCTGCCATTCGACAAAGGTCATGGTGTCGAGTCTGCCGCGGTGCCGTGGTTCCGGAAGCGCCTACAAAGAGTCGCATCGCCATTCGCCTGGATAAAGACAGCCTGGCGTGGTTTCGCAAGCACATGAATGCGGACGAGGGCGGGAGCTAGCAGGCGCTTATCAATGACGCCCTGCCGTAAGTAATCAAACGCGATGCCGTGCCCCTGGAAGACACGCTAGGCCGCCTCATCCGCAAGGAGAGGCAAGGCGCAGGGTAAGCGTAACCGAAATAAGAAATGCGCAGGCCTGGTTCGGCACCACCTCCCCCTTGGTAATGTCGCCATAAGACGCGTCGATCTGTTACCTAGATCTCAAGCGGTGCCGTACGCGTATTCAATAGACGTCGGCATAACGCCTGCCTCGGTCGCTTTCAGTATCTTTATCCTGACGACATTATCCGTCTTGTCGAAGCCAAGGATCACTCCAGGTCTCGCCTCACTGCTACAGACCCTCGGCGTTTCTGCCTACCACGGGAAACATGGCCGGATATTGAAGCGGCTGCTGACCTCCACCCACTGAACCACCGGACGCCCCTGCAGAACCGGGGTGCCCACACCCGCGTCCAGTCCGTCCGTAGGGCGAAGCGTGGCGTCCGGCGCATGCCGGGCGCGCCGGTGACCGGAATGCGTGGCAGCGGCATCTAGTCAGGGGTGCACATTAATAACCAAGATGGTTATTGTATCGCCATGGAGAAACGGACTCCTCATTGCCCCTTGGCTACCGTCAAGGCCTTGGTCGGGGCCGGTATGTTCCGTACGACGCACAGGCAGCGCGTGTCGGGGCCGTGGCCTTGGGTTTTGATCTCGCGGGGATGGTCGCGGCTGTGATGGCCCTGGAGTCAGGAGACTTCCACAAAAGCATGACCATGCGTGCTGACCACAGGGTCTGGCAGGATGTATACAGGCCCCACACGGCAGCGGGCGATGTCTATCTGAAGTTGACCGCGATCGACGATGTGTTGATCGTGTCGTTTAAGGAGCTCTAACCATGAAATGTCCCGTATGCGGCGGCGCGGAACTGATCTCCGACACCCGCGACCTGCCTTATACCTACAAAGGGGAGACCACCACCATCCCGGCGGTGACAGGCGAGTTCTGCCTGGCGTGCAGGGAGGTTATTCTGGATGCCACCGAATCCGATCATGTCATGCGCGAGATGAAGGCGTTTGCAAAAGAGGTCAATGCCGCTGTTGTTGATCCTGCTTTCATCGTCCACGTGCGCAAGAAGCTTGCCCTTGATCAGCGCGAGGCCGCCGAAATCTTCGGCGGTGGCGTCAACGCCTTCTCACGCTACGAGACCGGCAAGACGAGGCCGCCGCTCGCCCTTGTGAAACTTCTTAAGGTGTTGGATCGTCATCCCGATCTTTTCAAGGAAGTGAGGGGTGCCTGAGCGCTACCTTGGTCACTCTGCTCTAGGCGCGGCTTTGAGTTTCTGAAAGTCGCCCCCGCAGATTCGGTTGATCATCTCTCCGATAAACTGAATATATGGACGCCCCCTACATTGCAAGCACGTATTGGCTTTTAGAATCAGGATCGGACTGCATAAATATATCCGGCCTCTCATGCATCCGTCGACGCGGGCCCTGATGACATTCGCTCGCAGGAGCCTCGTAAGTTGCTCGGTGTGAAATCCACCGTTCAGTTTATCAGGCTTATCCCGCGGCGGTCTGACCTGCTTCCATCAGCTTCTACGC
>JAKBUS010000121.1 GCA_021841585.1 Pseudomonadota bacterium
GCGCGCGACCTTTCCGGAGGCCTGCGCGGCATTGGCCGTGATGATCCGGCGGTTCGAGCAAGACCTGCGGGATTCCCGGTCGGTCGTGGAGGGGCTGGAGAAATGGGACGGTGAGTATGGAAGCGATAATATGGTGGAGACGATCGTCGAACCTCCAGGCCGTCTGGATTTGCGCAGCTTCGACGTCTACGGGCTCGATCTCAAGAAGGATTACAACGGCATGTTTCTTCCCGAACCACTGTTCGAGTTTTTGCCCAGATGAAAACTTTCATGTGCGACACAGCACTTTTCGATGGCATGCAGCAGGCGATCGCCAATCCATGCCGTGTCCTGTTTGGCTGTCTCGGCTTTCGGGTAAGGGATGGGTATCGGGTTTCGTTTCATGGGTTGGCCCGTATCAGCGAAGAACAGATGCAGGGAACACGTTTCCGGACGCACCCACAGGGCATCGAGCGTTGTTTGAGAGGGTTTATGCAGAACCATGCGCAGAGGCGATCGCCGTTTTCTCGGGACGATGGGCAGGTCCGTGAGCGTGACGAGAACGTAGGGCAGCCACGTCAGGGTGAGCCCTTTGTAGCGCCAGACCTGGAAATAATCAGCCTTCTTGCACATCGCGGCGAACTCGAGTCCGCTCAGCTTCCCGCACAGGGCAAGACAGGCGGCGTATACGGCCTTCAGGTTCGCGCGGTCAGGTTCGTCGCACAGGGCCGAGCGCAGGTGCTTCCCCTGTTCCAGATCCCAATCGGTGGGCGCGAGATGGGCATAGCGCGAGTCCGGGGTCGAGGACAGGGGACAGTGGCTGCCGTCGGGATGATCGAAGCGCGACGTCACCTTGAGGGAATGCACACCGTATGGGGAAAGCGGCGCGTCGCACTGGGGGCAGCGCGGAAGCACACCCCTCTCGCGGTAGCCGGGGCCTTCCAGGCTGATGAACTGCTCCGGTGTCACAAGCCGGCCGGTCCGGACATGGATGGCTTTGTGCGTCATGAATCCTCCTCGCAGGATGTACAACGGGAAGTGTATACCCCATGCCCCCGATCGCCGACGACTGGGTTCGCAAATCCGATCCGCCGCGTTGATGGGCCGATGGTAAGGCGATTGGCACAAGACAGGCAGAAGGGGGAGGCCGGGGCGCCACAAAACGCCGCCCCTGGCGGTTCTTCGAGGGCTGAGTCATGAACGTCGCGCGGATACAGCAGGGGCTCGGTCCCGTGGCGCGGGCGATTATCGGCGGCAGCGTCGCCGCGGTCACTGCGCCTGTGGCCGGCAAGGGATACTGGACCGTGGCGCTGGAAACGCCGGGAGGCGCGCTGCCGATCCTCGTGCCGGTGGATCACAAGATTTATGCACGGGTGGCGGCGAGGGCGCGCCGCGGGGATTTCTGGGTCGTGGAAGCGGATCTCGCGCTTGCCCGCGGCCGGCCTGAACTGCGGGCGCGCCACCTGCTCTCGTCCCGAGACACCTTTCTGCCTCGCGTGACGCCGCCGGCGGAGCAGTCGGTTCGGCAGCCGCCGGCGTCGCCGGAGATCCATGAGCCTGCGGAAGCCGGACACGAATCGAGCTGTCCGGCCTGCCAGGCCGGGCAGATCACGCTTGCGTTTTAACCACACGGCAGGGGCCGCGTCTTCACGCACGAAAAAGGAGAGACACAATGAGGGCAACATCCAACCACGGGGGACAGGGCCGCCCATGCGGACAACCAAGGGACACCGAAGCCGAGGCCATCGCCGCCGCCGGCTGGTTGACGACCATCGAGCTCTGCTCGGGCCTGCCCGAGCCGGAGCAGATCATGGCGTTGATCGAGCGCGGCAGGGAACTCCCGCTGTCCCTGCAGGGCGCCAGGGCGCGTGTCGACCTGGAACTGCTGCATTCGTGGCTCATCGAGAATTTTGGCGAAGACTATGTGCGGCTCTCGCAGACCGTGCGCGCGCCGGCGCCGGCAGGCCCGATGCGGGCGCAGGATGGACGGGGCTCGGTGTCCTGAAGGTCGTCACCGCGATTGCCGCAGCCCTTCTTTGCGGGGCTACTGCCCAGGCCCATGCGCTGTCGGCGTCGCAGGCGGCGCGCCGCCTGAAACACGAGGATCGAGTGTTTCGGCGCTCGTTGCGTGATTTGCCGCCCCTGGCCCTGTCACGCCGCGAGATCCGGGAAACCTTGCGCAAGCAGGCAGCCGTCGATCAGGTGTTACGCTCCGGGGATACCAGGCTGTCCTACGGTTTCCTGCCCGTCGATACATCACCCGGTGCGCGCGCGCCCGTGCTCGATTTGTCGCCTGGGACGGCGCTTGCCATCACATTCACGGATTCCACAGGCGCCCCCTGGACGGTCACGAGCCGCACGATAGGCAACCCGAAACTTTTCAGTGTCGCGCAACCCAAGGGGCTGAATGACAACATGCTGGTGGTCTCCCCCTTGACGCCCGCCGGCAGCACCAACCTCATCGTGACGCTCGCCGACCGCACGGCCCCGGTGGCGCTCGCCGTGCGGGTGCGGCCGGACGACCATGCGGACCTGCCGGCCGTGCTGGATGTGTCCGTGCCGGGGGCGGGACCCCTTGCACGAGCCCCGACGATCGAGGCGGCGGGGCCCACCACGATTTCGCATGCGCAAATAGCATTCCTGGAGGGGACGCCGCCGGCCGGCGCGCGAACACTGACCGCGCACCCCGCGAAGCCGGCCACGGCGTGGCTTTACAAGGGAAGCATCTATCTGCGCACGCGCGCAAGCCTCGTTTTTCCGGCGTGGCGATCGGTTGTGCGGGGCTCCGGCCATCTGCGCGTGTATACCGTGGCGCCGGTACCGCAAATCCTGGTGGACCGCCATGGACACACCGTTTCCATTGCGTTGACAGGCGAGGACACCCATGGCTGATGGCGACAAGAAGGGTATTCGCCAGTGGTCGCCCGTCTGGGTCGTGTCGATCACCGTCGTCGTGGCGGTCGTGGGCTTGGGGATGTTCGTCATCCTGCGCGACCACAGGCCGGCGACGCGCGATACCGGG
>JAKBUS010000051.1 GCA_021841585.1 Pseudomonadota bacterium
CGCACGGTGCTGTGCGGCTACAGCGTCCCGATATCCTCGCCCGCCATCTGACGCTTGACGATCTCGACGTCACGGCGATTGAGGGCGAATGGGAAGGAGCGGATGTCGGACGGACTGGAGTCGCCGTAGGGGCGATTGCAGGCCGAGATCTCCTCATCATCCTTGCCCGGACATCCGGAGGTCTGAAACGGCTTGCCCGAGGCGATGAGCAAGGCGAGATCCGCCTCGCTCATCCCGAAATCCACCACCCGGCCGTCGGCGTCAAAACGCATGTCGCGGATGTGACCGCCGGCGTAATCGATGATAAAGCGCGCCAACTGCACACGCCGCCATTGATCCTTGGGTACCGGCGCCCAATCCTCCATAAGCGAACCGCGCTCCGGGAAGAACGCAAACATGTGGTTGTGCCCGCCCATGTCCGTGATCTTCTGAGCAACCTCGAGCATCTCCTGCTCGGTCTCGCCCATGCCGCAGATAAGGTGCGCGCCGAACTTCTCAGGCCCGAAGACCTCGGCCGCCCACTCCAACGCCTGCCAGTACTTGGCCCACTTGTGCGGGCTATCCACCGCCTTGCCGCGCGTGCGATCGAAGATCTCGGGGGTCACGGCATCAAGGGCGATAGTGAAGATATCGGCACCAGCATCGCGCAGCGCCACGAGGTCGGCCTTCTCCATGGTCGTGGGATTGGACAGGATCGACACCGGGACATGCGGCACGGCCGCGGTCCAGCGCTTCAGCAGGGTCATGGTGTCGCGATCGGACTCGGGGTGCGTAATCATGGAGATGCACATACGTTGGAATTGCGCCTTGTCGCTGCCCGCCTGCATGCGCTCTATGACCTCGTCATAGCGCACCGCCGGCCAGTCCACGCGAATGAAATTCCGGTCGGCATAGTCGCGGGCCTCCTCGCGATGGCGCGCGAGCCCGCAGTAGGCGCAATTGGCCCGGCAGCCTTCCGAGTAGGTCACAAGAAGATTCAGGCAATGCGTGCAGCCGGTCCTGTGCATCTGGCCGGGAACGAGACCGAGGGTGATGGCGGCGGCTGTCGACATCTGCACATACTCCGGCGAGCGCATGTCTGGAGTCTTCACATGATAGTTCGGGCGGTAGAAGGTGATCGGCGTCACGGAGTCGGCGGTAGCGCTCATGGTGGGTCTCCTCAGCAGAACTTAACGTACGAAGTATTCACGAAACGCGATCCAGCCGCGCTTGTGGGTCTCGTCCAAATGGGCCGCCGGCGTATGCCAGCGCTCCATCAACCATTCCCGGCGCGCCACGGCGCGCGCTAGGCTTTCGGCAAACTCGTCTTGCATGTCCACCGCATATTCGTCCAACGCCGTACCGCTGGCCAAAAACTCGGCCGCGGCGAGCCCCGCGCGCTCGCCCGACGCCACCGCGCTTGCGATGCCGGCCCCGGTGATGGGATGGGTGAGGCCCGCGGCATCCCCCACGAACAGGATGTCGTCATGCACCAAGGGGCTACGTAGTCCGCCGACCGGGATGCTCCCGCCGGTGCGCCCCAAGACCTCCGCGCCCACGACCTCGTCGCGCATAAGTGTCGCGTGCAACCGTTCAAGCGGCGCCTTCAGATCCGCGGCCAGACGGCGATCCGCCCCAAGCCCGATATTGGCCACCGCACCGCGCGGAAATAGCCAGCCATAACCGCCAGGAAATTCATCGGAAAGCCAGATATCCGTGTCATCGTAAGGGCGGCACAGCGGGACCTGGTATTGGCGCGTCTCCACGGTCTTTAGCGGTGCAAGCCCCACGCAGCGCGCAACCGTCGAGTGCGGACCGTCCGCCGCGATCAGGACCTTGTAGTGGGCGTGCTCGATATGACCCTCGGGCCCCCGCAGGATGGCCGCCCGCTGACCGTGCTCGAGCCCCTTTAACGCCGTCTGGATACGCAACATCGCCCCGGCCTTGGATGCCTCGGCCGCCAGTGCCTGATCGAACCTTGCGCGGTCGACCATGAGCCCCGGAAAATCCGAATGCTCGCAGGCCCCGGAGGGCAGCACGCTGCGCATGCCAGCGATCCTTTGCACGAGCGCCGGCTTGGCCTGGCGACCCATGGTGAGCGGCACAAACTCCGCGCACTGCACGGGCTCGCCGATCGCGCGGCGTTTGTCGATGGCGAGCACAGACAGGCCGGCGCGCGCCGCGACCGCCGCCGCCGACGCCCCGCCCGGCCCGAGCCCCACGACTAGCACATCAAACGCCGACGCGTTCATGGCCTTGGGGCTCGACTGATCTCAAGGCCTCGTGCAACACCGTCTTGAGGTCCTTGGGCGTCAACAACAACATCTCGACCGCGCGGCCTTGAAAGAACGCGTCTACCGTCTCATCGATCTTCTCAAGCGCCAGGTCGCGCAGGGCGGCCTCGAGATCGACGATCGCGCGCCGCGGGTTGATAAAGAAGTCTCCGGTGATAAACACCTGCTTTAGGCGCTCGCGCACCGTATCCACCGTCGCCATCACGCGCACGAGCCCGCCCGTGGTCTTGCGCATGGCGCTCGCGGTCGCGACCTCGAGCCTCGGCCTGTCGGTCTCGAATACCCAGTCATCGCTGCCCATCTCGATCCGATAACGCGCGTAAAGATCGCGTTCGGCGGCGCTCAGGTCTCCGGGCTCGAGGTCGATACCAAGACCTTGCGTAAAGGCCTTAGCAAACACCGCCTGCACGCTCGCCGCCGACGGCGTGTCTTCGGAAAGGCAAGCCCGCAAAGTCGTTATACGCTCGCGCGCCGAGGCAATGGCCTTGTCGGACAGCTTCTCCTGGGGAATGCGCAACACTCGCAGCATGCGCTCGACATCGAAATCGATCAGCACCGTCCCCTGGTAAAGCAAGGCATTGCCGTCGAACGCCCCTCCGGTCCCGCCGATCTTGCGGCCCGCCACTTCGATGTCATTGCGCGGGCGGAACGCGGCATCCACGCCCAAAGACCGCAAGCCTTCGACCGCGATGCCGCACACCTGGCGCGCAATGGCGAGCATGTCGGCGGTGGCGAATGTGCGGCGGTCAACGAAAAGCTCCCAGCCGATCTGTCCCTGGTCGCAGTAAAGCGCTCCGCCGCCGGTTATGCGCCGCGAGATCGCGATGCCTTCCCGCCGGCAGTAATCGAGATCAAGTTCCTGGGAGACGCTTTGATGAAATCCGATGAGCGCTGATGGCTCGAAGCGCAGAAAACGCAGCGTATTGGGGGCGCCCGCCTGACAGGACTCCAGCAGTGCCCGGTCGAGCGCCATATTCTCGGCCGCCGACCTCATGCCGGTATCGATAAGGCGCCAGGCGCGGCTCATGTCCCGCAGCAACCCGACCGCTCTTCGCCGCCGACTACCTTGATCTCGCCAAACACCGACTGACGCTTGCGGGCCGCGCGTCGTTCACGCTCGTGACGAACGATCTCGGCGAGATCGATCTCAAGCCCCGAATCCGATCCACTCATGGCCATGACCTCTTCGCCCACCGCGATCGAGCAGCACGCGGGAGTGACACGCACCGATCGATCGAGACGCGCGGCGAGTTCTACCATGCCGTCGCTCGGATGTGCCATGCCATCCACCCCGGCCATGACCGCGTAGGCATCGATCAGGCTCTTCACGGAGCCCGCCGGTCGCGCACACCCCAGTAGCAACGGCACATCCGCCAGGATCGTGCGCGCATCCCCGAAAAACTGCCCCACCTCATGGGGGTCGGGTGTCGCGAACGGCCGCAGCTCGCTCGCGTAGGTCGGCATGACCACCACCAACACCAAAGCCGATGGCTTGTGCCGCGCGACGATCTCGAGCGCGTTCCATTCCCCAAGCAGCTGGCCATAATGCAGCCCGACCACGATGTGCGGCACAACCTTCATGGAGGTCGCCGTAAGCGCCTCCAGGGCCCGCTCGAAATCATCGACCGTGCGCCGCAGGTGATACACCTGGGTGATCGTGTCCTGCGCACCGATCACATCCATCATGGCGGCATCGATCCCGGCATCGGCCATGCGCCCAGCAATGGCGTCGTCCACGAGCGCCGTGTGCATGGCAATGCGAAAGTGCGGGAACTCATCCTTGATGCGCCGGATGGTGGCGTAGTAGCGGTCGTACTCCACCTCGTTGCGGTGGTTCGAGCCGCCCGTCAACAGCATGCCCCCCGCGCCCTGCTCGACGATCCCGTTGACCGCGCGCCACAATTCCTCGGGGCTACGCGCCGGGATCATGGGCTCCAGGATTTTGGCCTTGCAGTGGTCACAGTTGAGCTTACAGTCGCCGCCCGTGATCGAGATTGCGGGCCACGCGCTACGCCCGCAATCCCTGATCTCGCTGCTCGCGTAGCTCTTGAATGTCGGCGTGTAGAAATGAATCCCCGGAAGCGTCCCCTCGGACGCCGCCAGGCGCTCGACAAGACTGCTATCGAACGCCAGGTCTTCCAGCGGTTCGACAGCCTCGAGGATTTCCGACCAAGCAGTCATAAGGCCCCTTTAAAAACGCAAAAGGCGCGATCCCCTCGCGCCTTCGGCCTTAGCAGCCCTTGAAGCCTTCGCTGTCCATCTTCGCCTCGAAGGCCGACACCGCATCACCGCCCGCCTTCAGGGACTTGGACTCCCCGTCCCAGTCGCTGGGCTTCATCTTCACGACCCAGCCCTCGCCATACGGGTCCTTGT
Source organism: Pseudomonadota bacterium (assembly GCA_021841585.1). Taxonomy (GTDB): domain Bacteria; phylum Pseudomonadota; class Gammaproteobacteria; order Acidiferrobacterales; family Acidiferrobacteraceae; genus Acidiferrobacter. Next base: position 4,647 of record JAKBUS010000051.1, read on the forward strand.
TGATAAGGCCAGGCTTGCTCGCGACGGCATCATTGATCGCCACCACCGATCCCGTCACCGGGGTCTTCACCGGCCCCACCCACTTGCCGGACTCGACGGTCGCGCAAGATTTGTCCTTGGCGATGTCCTTGCCGGCCTTCTTTGGCGTGTAAGCCACGATCTCGCCTGCGAGCGAGCACGCGTACGCCGTCAACCCAACGGTCACGGTGCCATCGGCTTCGCGTCGGGCCCATACGTTGTTATCGACGTTATAACTCAAGTCTTCCGGAATATTACAGCCGCGTACTGAAGCCATTCAGCAAAGCCTCCCGTTTCGTCAGAAATAACCCCGCCATACGTAATGCCGATGCGGGACAGGTTTCAATCCCCAGTATGTCCGATCCCGGAAAACGCTAAAAAAACAGGACCTTGTCGCTGGACAATATCAAGTCGGCCAGCGTCCCGCCACCGGAACACTCGTCGACCTCAGCGATAATATCCGCTTTCTCATCGATTTTATAGCCCGGCAAGGCCGGCAGACATAGGTGCAACTTCACGCCCGCCGCCTTGGCGTCGCGTATGAAATCGATGACGCGCTTGCCGCCTTCCATGGCCGTCAAATTCTCGGCCACGCCCTTCTTCAGGAGGTTCACGCCCTCCATGGTGAAAAATATCCGCACATCGGCATCCATCGACGCCAGGATCGCGCCCAGATAAAACGGCGTGGCGCAGCGGTGCGGTGTCGACGGGCCGCTTGTCATGACGATAAGCACCGACTTTTCGTCATTGTCGAGAAAATGATCGTCGGACATTATCGTACACCCCGCGTGCACTTGATGTCCTCGCGAACACAGCGCTCGCCGTAACCGCGCGCCGCCTCCTCGCCGGTGACAAGCGCCGCCAGGACTTCATCTACGGACCCAACCGGCCGCACGCGCGCGACCCACGCCTCGTAGGGCTCGACGTTCAGCAGATTCGGGTCATCGAGCACCTCGCGGTTCCCCTCCTCGATCACGCAATCGAAGACATTGGGGATGGGCCCGGCCCACTTGCCGCTCTCGATCGTCGCCACCGGCTTGCCGGCCGGACGCATGGTCCCTGGCCGGCGCACCCGCGCGTGCAGGATCTTGCCGGCGATCGTCTGCGAGATATCGGTCATGCCGATGGTAATCGCACCATCTTCCTCGCGCCTGAGCCAGATCTGGAATTCACGGTCATAGTACAGCTCAGGACGAAACTCGCAGCCGTTATACTCCACCAGACCCCCGGTCCGTGTACGCTCATTCCCAGTAACGCGAAGGCCGCGCCCGCTCGTTGCCTCAGGCTACGCCCTTCTCCTTCAAGAACCCCATGGAGTCGCTGATGTTCTCGTGAATCCCCATCTTACGCGGTGACATTCCCATGGCAAGCCCCAGGAGTTGCGTGAAGTAGACGATCTTCACATTGGTGGTGATTCCAAACTCCTTTTCGGCGCGCACCTGATGCATCTCAAGCCCCGAGTGACAGGTCGGGCATTCCGTGGCGATGACCTCGGCGCCGGATTCTTCCGCGGCCTGCAAGATGTTCAGCACAAGCTGCGTGGAGGTGTCGGAATCCGACAGGGTATGCGCCCCGCCGCAGCACGCGGTCTTCAAGGGAAAATCAACGTTCTCGGCACCCGCCGCGGCCAGTAGGTCGTCCATGAAGTGCGGCTTGTAGGACGACTCCGAACCGGGCCCCTGATCCTTCTCGGGGAAGATCTGGCGCGGGCGGGTATACATGCAGCCGTAGTAGTTGGCAATCTTCACGCCCTTCAGGCTCTTCGACATCTTGGCCTTGATGCCCTCGGGCCCCAACTCCTCCATCAACCACTCAAGCAGATGGACCGTGCGCACATCGCCCTTGTACACCGGATCATCGGCCTTCTTGGCAAGATCTTGAACGGTCTTCAGGTGCTCTTCCGAGGTGGCGAGCTCGTATTCGGTCTTTTTCAGGTTGTGATAGCAGCCGTTGCACGGGGCCATCACGGTGTCAAAGCCCATCTGCTCGCTTGCGATGGCAAGGTTGCGCGCCGACATGTAGGTCTGGAGCATGGGATGGACGTTCTTCACCTCCATCGCGCCACAACAGCTGTAGTCCTCGAGATTTTCCATCTTGAGACCGAGCTTGTCGACCAGCACGCGTGTCGACTTGTCGTAGGGACCGCCGGAACCCTCGAGCGCGCAGCCGGGATAATAGGCAACTTTAGACATGGACTGCCTCCTTTGGCATGGCGCGCGCCTTGCGCGCGATCTCTTTCTGTTCGCGAACATATTCGCGCAGGACCTCACCGGTCCGGCCCCACGACTTCGTGCGCGGCTTGAACACGAGATGCAGCCCCATATGCGTGAGGAAGCCGAGCGGCAAATGCTTGGTCATGCGCTTGCCGAGCTCGATCAACCAGGGGGGCGTTATGGACTGGTTGGTCTTGCGCAGGAAATTGATCAAAACGCGCGTATCCTCGATGCGGCCGGTCTCATAGACCTGCCCCAGGAACTCGTTATCGAATATCGAGGACCGGGTCTCGGGCGTGTGCCCCTCCTCCTCAAGCCAATGGGCCAGCGCCTTCATCACCCCCTCGGGCTTGACGTCCTTCGGGCAGATGTTCGTGCAGCGGTTGCACGACACGCAGGTCCAGATAATGTCCTTGTCCTTGAGAATGTCGTTTTTCAGTCCCAGGTTGGTGAGATAGATCCAGTAGCGGGGATTAAAGTCGGTGTTCTGTGCGTACACCGTGCACGAATTCGTGCACGACCCGCACTGCCAGCACCGATGCACGTTCTCGCCGCCGGAAAAGGTGCGAATCTGGCGCGCGAAATCCGTATCGTAGTCGGTCAGGTACCGCGGCAACACCATCGTGTTCCAGTGCCCGGACACATCGACGCCATCCAACACCAGGTTGTCGCTCGTCTGGATGCGGTCTGCGTCGATGAGTGTCTTTTCGTGAATAGCCATGTCAGCCTGCTCTCCTCATTGCGCTCAATGCAGCACCTTCTTCACGCGCGAGTCCGTGCGCCGCGCCGCGTCTATCCCCAAAAGCTTCTTTACCACCTCGAACGGATCCTCCTTGCCACCGAAATCCGCGTTCAAAAGCCCCATGCCGCTCGACAGCGCGCGCATGTAGTCGGCGTAGGCATGCGCCAAAAATACATCGACGATGAACTCGGGGTTTCGGTACAGGCCATTTTCGGCCATGCGCTCGGCCAACCACCGCCGTCCGGCCTCGTAGACCCCGGGATCGCTCCCGAGCGGCACCTTGTCCAGGCTGTCTCCGCCCTTGACGAATTCCCGCAACGCACCGGCATGTACCGCCTGATCCCATACCCAGCTAGTCATGAGCGGGTATTGGACGGGGGCTCGGAAATGCAACATCTCCGCCCCGAGATCCATAAGCGCGCGACGCACCTTGCGCTCGCCCTTGGGCGTGCCGTCGCTCACCACCGGCACCCCCTGCGCGAACGACACCATTCGCTCCCGGAGCGGGCGGGCGCCATACAGCAGATCACGCACCGCCTCGCGCACTGGCCCGACCCCATACGCCTCAAGCGACGGCCACACGCGCTTGCGCGCCGTCATGACCGTCTCGACCAGCGTCTCCAGGGCCTCGAATTCGAAACCGTCCAGACCCTCGCGCCCGAGCACCCTGGCAAACAACTGGTGCTTCAGCTCGAGCGCCGAGATGAACGGATCGATCCCGCCTTCCTCGCCCAAGATCTCCAGGAACCGCGCGAACTTCTGGGCAAACACGCGCCCATCGAGTTCCACCACCAGCGCCGCCGGCTCTACGATCTCGCCGCCGGCGCTGTTGCCTGACGCGCCCTCAGGCGCTCTTTTGAACCAGAGCATCCAGGTCCGCGACGGCGCGCAGAGCGGCCGCCGTGCCTTGCGAGATCGAGTCATCGATCGTCTCGGGGGCCAATGCCGCGCCCACCGCGTAAATCCCCCGGCGAGTGGTTCCGCAGGTGTTCGTGTAATGCTCGGCCCGGTCGATGAATCCGTGCTTCTCGAGCCCTATGCCAAACACCCGCGCGATCTCCGGGTTGTCCTCGTTCGGATCCATGCCGACTGCGTGCACGACCATATCCATCGGAATCACGATCGGGCGCTTGACCAGCGTGTCCTCGCCCTTGACGAGCAAGCGGCCATCGGGGGAACGCGTCACCTCGGCGATACGTGCCTTGACGAACTTGGTCTTGAACTCCTCCTGCGACTTCCAGTAGAAGCGATCCTCGTAAAGACCGAAGGTCCGGATGTCCATGTAATAGATGAACACGTCTGTCGTGGGCGAAAGCTCCTTGATCTCCATGGCGAGATTCGTCGACACCGTGCAGCAGATCTTGGAGCACCACTCGCGCCCAATCTGCCGGTCCCGCGAACCCACGCACAGAAGAATCGCGACACGCTCGGGCACGCGTCCATCCGAGGGACAGGCGACCTTACCGGCCGCCACCATCTGCTCAACCTGGGTCGTGGTCACAACATCCTCGAACGACCCAAAACCCCACTCCGGCTTGTTAATCGAGTCGAAGTGGGTGAAGCCCGTGGCCAAAATGACCGACGCGCACTCGACCGTCTTGCCGTTCGACAAGGTCGCGGTGAAGTTCCCGGCCTCGCCGGTAAGCTTCGTCACCTTCGTCTCCTTGTGGATCGTGACGTTCTTCGAGTCTTCGACCCGCTTGACCATGCGGCCCATGGCATCACGCGCCCACTCACCAGACGGCACGAGCTTCGCGTAGCCCGACAGTATCGGCGTACCGCCGAGCTTCGCCGCCTTCTCGACCAGCACCGCTTGCGCGCCGCTCGCAGCCACTCCCGCCGCCGCCGCCAGGCCCGCGGGCCCGGCTCCAACCACCAGCACCGTTTTCTGCATCACTTACGCCTTGCCCCCCAAAGCCAACTCAGGATTATAGAGATACTCGATATTGCCCTGCTCGACCTGCTTCAGGTATTTCTCGAAATCACCCTTTGCCTTGTTCCAGTCGATACCGATCTTCTCGACAAGCTCCTCGCAGGGGCTGGCGTGCCACTGGAGCTGCACGATCTTGAACGGGTCCGCCCCGCAGGCCAATGCCGCAAGCTGAACATCAGCCATGATCGGCACCTGGAAGTTCTGGCCATGCGCCTTGCCGATCCACTGGTTCTTGTCCATGGTCGTGATGCAACCGGTGTCGTTGCCGATCATGACGTCGGCATTGGCTTCCTGGCGCGCGACCTTGATCTTGCGGTCCATCGTGAACGAACGCGTGAACTCGCGCTCCGAGATGATGTGTCGGAACCCGAAACCACAGCAGTCATACCACGTCGAGTAATCGATGACCTGGGCGCCGAGCGCCTGCGCGACCGCGGTCCCTATGGCGGTGCGGTTGCCGTTCATGGTCTCGGCGTCGTACACCGCATCCTCATGCACCATCTTGTAGTAATGACAAGCCACATGCATGGTCACGCGGATATTCGACATGTCGATCGTCTGCAGCTCAGAGGCGATGCGATTGCGCATTACGTGCAACCACTCAGAGTAGTGCACGATCTCCTCGGGAATCACAAGCTTGCCGTCGACAAGCCGGCCGAGCTTGCCGAGGATCTTTGTGACCTTCTCGCGCAATTCGGACGACTCGATCAGATATTTGCGAATCTCTTTGTAGTTCCCAAAAGAGGTCCCGCAATGCACAAGTGGAAAGAAGTGGCCCGCCTCGAACCCGTGCTGCTTGCCCGACACATAGGCTTGGTGGAAATTGCGCAGAAACACCGCGGCCAGCGATTCGACGTTGCCTATACCCGAACCATGATAGTTCCATGCGGTGCACGAGGTCTGATCGGTCTCGTCCAGATAATCCTTGCCGGGGACAAAACCAAACTTGTTCATGAACCACAGAAGCGAGGTGGGGTAACCGGGGATATTGCCGCACTGGCCGCAGGACTTATGATGCCAAAGCTGCTTTGTCGGGATCTTCTTGTCCCAGCCAAAGAGTGTCTTCACCATCTTCGGCTCGTGCTCGTCTGTAATACGATGCACAATGATCTGGCCGTCCTTCTCCAGCTCCCACATATGGTCGCGGATGTCGTCCATACGGTCGGCGAGGTCAAGGGTGCGTCGGTCAATCTGTTTTCTCACCCATTCCGTGGCCTTCGCGGCGTCCGCCCCGGAGAGATTCGTCTGTTGGAAAAACGACCCGTGACCGGCGATTCCCTGCCCATCGGTGTTATGGAATCCGGGCTTCATGGTGCCGGCGCCAGCGCCAGCAGCCGAGGCGTTATGGTTGCCGGGGCTCTGTTCGGTAGGTTTCATATAATGTCTCCTCACGGCTCTACAAACGTCACATTCTGGACCGACGCGAAGTCCGACCGTTTAGTCGTCCTTCTGGTCCTCCTGGGCTTCCAGCCAGTCGCTGTAGTCCTCGCGCTTCTCATCGATGAAGTCCTCGATGACGTCAAAGAGGTTCTCATCAACGATCTGTAGGGCGTCCATCACGCCCGTCATCTCCCATATGGTGTACATCTCCACCGAGGTCTTGAGTGATACCTCCCAGGCGGTCTCGGTGGTCTGGAGCGTGCGCACCGGTATGGCCTTGCGCAAGATCTTGAGATCACCCTCGACCTTCTGGATGTTCGGGCCCCAATCCGGAAAGTGATCAGGCTGAATCATGTCCGGCGACAGCTGGTTCCCGGTCGTGATCAGCTTCAACATCACCCGACCGAAAGGCCGAAGCACATCCTTGGCTGATTGCATACCATGCTTGATCGACACCTCGCGCATGATGGCGATGAGCCCACCAGGCGAGTTCTTGAACGGGCAACGCGCCGCACAGGTCATGCATTGCGCGCACGCCCAGATCTTTTCCTGCATGGCATCGTAAATTTGTTCGACGTTCTCGGTCCAGAGGAGCTGGACGATTTCACGGGGACTAAAGTCGTAGAAGTGGGCGGCGGGACAGGTCGCGGTACAGACACCGCAATTGAGACAACCGTTCAATTCATGATCGTAACGAAAATCGTTACGAATATCGTCGTAAATCTCTCGCATCTCCGCGTAGGTCGCCATGATTGCTCCTTCGACGCTTCGGAATATTAGAAATTACTGATAGTTTACCCGACACCGCCCCTGGCGTCTATCCCAGGGGCGTGAAATGCGGATAGCACATAAAGCCTACATAAAGAGACAGATATCCGACTCGCCCGCAAACTCGAAGAACGTCGCGGCACCGCCCATCTCGATCCCCGAAATGAAATCGCTGGGGTTGAACCCGAACAAGTCGACGGTCATCTGGCAGCCAATCATTTTGACATCAGCTTCGGCACAAAGATTCCGCAGATCCTCGAGGCTCGCAACGCCCTTGGATTTCATCTTCTGCTTCATCATGGCCGTCATCATGCTCTGCATGCCCGGCAGGGCCTGGAGCAGCACCGGCATGGGCATCGGCATGGGCATGCCGGGGTTACCAAGCGAGGTGACCTTCAGGTGATCGAGGCTCTTGCGGAGCAGCTGCAAGCCGTAGAAAGTGAAGAAAATTTGGACGTCGTACCCAAGAGCGGCTGCGGTAGAGGCGAGGATGAAGGGCGGGTAACCCCAGTCCAACGTGCCCTTCGTAGCGATGATGGCAAGCTTTTTGGTGGTCATAGGGGCGTCTCCTGTTGACCGTGGTCAACTATGCCTTTTTGCGAAGCACAAACGTAAATTCTCCGTTTGCCTCTCCCGATTCGACAAGCTCATTACCGGTCTGTTTGGCAAAGGCCTGAAAATCCTTGATGGCGCCCGGGTCAGTGGCCACAACCCTCAGGGTCTGTCCGCTGGTAAGGTCATTCAGCGCCTTCTTGGTGCGCAGAATGGGTAGCGGACAGTTCAAACCGCGGGCATCCAGTTCCTTATCGAAGTTCGCCATATTTCCTCCAGTGATAATTGCATTTATGAGACTCTGCCCTCACGGCGATCGGATCACCTTGCTCGTGCGCCGACGTGGCTGCCTTGAGTATAGCCGCATATCGCAAACCCCGACCCGACACAAGGGACCCGGGGGCGATCCCGCCTCTCATGGGGCCCGCTCGTCCATAGGGGCTATCGGCAGCCCGCTTCGCGCCCACGCCATGATGCCGCCGCGCAAATTGTAGAGCTTGTCGTGCCCCTGTTGCTGCAAATACATGCAGGCCTGCGATGACCTCGCGCCGGATTGGCAATAAAAGACCACCGGTTGGCCTTTGTCAAGCAATCTGGCGTTCAGGGGAAGGAGGTGGAGGGGGATGGATTGCGCGCCGGGAATTGCCCCTCGCGCCACCTCCGCCGGGGTGCGTACGTCGACGAGGACGAGATTGTCATCGCCCTCCTGTAGGAGCCTTTGCAGGTCCATGGGATCCAGGTCCTGAAATGCGACCATAATCTGGCAGAGCCTCTCTAGAATGTCACAAGGTCGTGAAATACTGATGTAGCGGGCAAGAATGCACCCTTTCCGGATGGGTTGCAAGCGCTGGGCGCGGCATAAAATTCGTGCTTGGGTCCCCAAAAACTTCCAATGATCCCCGCCCGCGTTTGTGGACTAGCGGGTGCCACCGCGTGGCGCGCCGCATATCCACGGGAATCATCGTGTTGCGCATCAGATCAATTTCTCGATTTCTTGCAACGATAGGGGAATCGATTTTTGGGTACCGGTCACGCCGGCCGCATGCGCTGGTCCGCGGCGTGTGGCGTTGCCCGCCCTGACCGGTCATGCTAGAGTCCCGCGCACGCCGAATGTTGGAGACATAAGACCTTGAAAAAAGATGACTTCAAGCCCGATACCCGCTACACCGTGACCTGGCGGGACTATGACGGAAAGGTGCGTCCCGCGAACCTTTACGTGTATCGCCTCTACGATGCCTTCATGATCGCCCGCAAGACCGACCACAGCGGCTTTCTCTATAAGATCGGATACGACCAGATCCTGAAGATCGTCAAGGAGACCGCGGTCAGCAAGGAGCTCCAATTCCGGATACCGGATGCCGTCCTCAAGGAGTCGTCGTGGACCGATCGTACCGTCATGGAACGGTATTCCAGCTCACCGGCGCTGGGGAAATAGCGGGCCGACGCATTATGGGCAAACGGCTGGCGTTTACGCTGCTTGCCCTGCTTTCCGCGAATCCGGCCGTAGCCAGCTTGGGTGACCTCCCGAATCTCGGGCACCCATCGGCGGTGGTCATGTCGCGCGCGCAGCAGACGGCCTTCGGGAAGACCTTCCTGGTGCATGCCCTGAAGACCTACCGGTTCGTGCACAACCCGGATGCCCTGGCGTTCGTCCGTGCCCTCGGCCGGCGCCTGGTGGCCGCGAGCTTCGATCCACAGATCCATTTCCACTTTTATATCCTGAAAAACCCGGTCGTCAACGCCTTCTCGGTCCCAGGCGGTTATGTGTTCATCAATACCGGGGCGATCATTGCCGCGCGCAATGAAGACGAGCTTGCGGCCGTGATGTCGCACGAGATCTCGCACGACACACAGCGCCACATCCCGCGCCTCATCGCTCTGTCCCACAAGCTGTCGTGGATGGCGCTCGCCGGAGTGCTTGCCGGGGCACTGCTCATGGGCACCTCGCAATTCGAGGGTGGTGCCGCGGCCATGTCGTTGAGCTCGGCCGGACTTACGAGCGAGACACTGAAGCACCGGCGTGGTTATGAGTCCGAGGCCGACCATTTTGGACTGCGCACCATGGTGCGCGCGGGCTTCAATCCGCACGCCATGGCGGCGTTCTTTAGGCGCCTCAAGACCTATGACCGTTTCATGAGCGTCAATGTACCGGAGTCTTGGCGTACGCATCCGGCCACCGACATCCGCATCGCCGAGGCCGAGAACCTTGCCGCGCGCTATCCCAACCGCCCGATCCCCGACCGCCCGCCCTTCGACCGCTTCCAGGCGGCACTCATAGCCCGCGAAGGTAGCCCGTACACGGCCGCCGCCCGGCTTGCGCACGAACTGAGAGGCCGCCACGATCCCAGCGCCCGGCGCTACGGCGAGGCCCTAGCGGACATGCGGCTCGGCCACTTCACGCGCGCCCGGCACCGCCTCGGAGCCCTTATCGCGGCTGCGCCGCGGGTGATCGCTTATCGCATGACCCTGGCCGAGCTCTGGCGCGAGACGGGACATCTACGCGCCGCGGTTGCGGTGCTGCGCGGGGCCCGCGCGCTGCGGCCGCAAAGTCTCTGGATCGGAGTACTGACGGCGCGCACGCTGCTCGATGCCGACGACATCGCGGCCGCCCACCGGCTTGTGAAACACCTTATCGAGCGCGCGCCCTATCGGCCTGACCTGTACCGCACGCTGGCCCACGTCTATGGACGGCGCCACGATTACCTGCACGCCCACGAGGCCCTGGCTGAATCCCTGTTTCTCGAAGGTGACGGCAAGGGGGCGGCCGCGGAACTGCGCCTAGCGGCCCCATTTGCCACGCAACCCGCCGCGCGCGAGCGCTTGAAGACCCTTAACGTCGCCTTCAAGGAGGGCTGGACGGTCCCACCCACTTTCCCGTGAAAGGCGCCTCGACGCACGGTCGGGCCCGAATATTCCCTTGACGCCGCCACGGATCGATCGCTATGTTTGAAGCGGCGGCCGCGCCCAATGGGCGCCCGCCATCACTATAAAAATACCGCTGACCGTTTGAGCACTAGGAGGAAGCATGGGCACTATGACCGCGTTGCGCGCGGTACGGGGACTTGCCGTGGGCGTCGGCCTGCTTCTCGCGCCCCTGGCCATGGCCGCCGGCCGGGCCCCCACACCGAAAGAATGCGCCGCCCACCCCACTAATCCTGCCGTAAAGGGCGGATGCATAGTCATCAACCGCGCGCTGGGTAACTGCATGGCCTGCCATGTCATCGCCGGAACGACGATGGATGGCAACGTCGGTCCCGCGCTCCGCGACCTAAGCCGGCGCTTCCCGAACAAGCAGGCGCTATTCGAGCAAATCTATGATCCGACGATTAACGATCCCTACACGGCTATGCCGCCCTTCGGCAAGGATCACATCCTTACCAAGGCGCAGATCCGCGAGGTCGTGGATTTTCTTTGGACCCTTTAAACCCCCTATAACAACAGGATGATGGCATGAACCTTCCACGCAGAACCTTCTTGAAGCAGGCGTTCTCGGGTTCGGCCCTGGCGGTGGCGGCGGGTGCCGGTCTGCTGCGCCCGGCCACGGCCCTGGCCCATACTTGGCCGGTCTGGCCGCAGGCGGTCTTTCATGAAAAGAAGATCCCGGTGCTCTTGCATGAGCTGTTTGGCCATCGGCCGATCGTGCAGGGCGGCCTCCACCTCCATGCGCCGCTCGAGGCCGAAAACGGGGCGGTGGTGCCGATGGTCCTTGAAAGCCATGTGCCACACCCCGAAAAACTCGTCTTGACGGTCGACAACAACCCCTTCCCGCTGGTCACGATCGTGCATCTGACCCCCGAGGCGCTGGGCTTTTTCAATGTCCGCATCAAGATGGGCAAGACCTCGATGGTCCATGCCTATGTGGCGACCAAAGACAAGGTCCATACCATGGCCCGCAAGGTCAAGGTCACGATCGGCGGCTGTGGAGGCTAACGGAGGATTTATGCATATCGCCACCAAGATGAAGACGCGCACCATGCACGGCATCACCGAGGTCCTGGTGCTGGTCAACCACCCCATGGACACCGGCCTCGTGCGCAGCAAGGTCACCCACAAGATCATCCCGGCCCATTTCATCGAGACCCTGACCGTGGCCGTCAATCACAAGCCGGCGGTCATCACCGACATGAGCATCGCCATCTCCAAGGACCCGCTCATCGCCGTGAAGCTTACCCATGCGAAGAAGGGCGATCTCGTCACCGTCGACTGGATCGATAACAAGGGCATGACCGGGCACGCCCAGACCCACGTGAGTTAGGG
>JAKBUS010000006.1 GCA_021841585.1 Pseudomonadota bacterium
ATGTACATGCATGCGGTCTTGTCTTGACCCTTGCAGCCATCGCATTTATCGGTGCGAACAAACGTTGGCATGGTTGACTCCGCTTCTAGGAAAGTGATGTGACGACACGTCCGGGCAAGGCTCGCCCACGGCTATTTTGCCGAATGACCGCTGAGCTTGACCTCCACCTTTTCGTCGTCCTTGAGGTTCGCGTAATAATCCCGCAGGATCGCCAAGACCTCCGGGCGGCTGAATTCCGCCGGGACATCCTGGCCTTCCGACAAGGCTTTACGCAGTTTCGTGCCTGACAGGAGCAGGCGATCCTTTTCGTTGTGAGGGCATGTCCGGGTCGAAGCCATGCCGCCACACTTGTAACACCAGAATGTCCAATCGATCTTCAAGGGTTTGGTCTCGAGCGCCCCGGCTGGAATCTCGTCGAAGATCTTGTGGGCATCGAACGGCCCATAGTAATCGCCAACCCCCGCGTGATCGCGCCCGACGATGAGATGGGAGCAACCATAGTTTTGACGAAACAGGGCATGTAATAGCGCCTCTCGCGGTCCCGCGTAGCGCATGTCGAGGGGGTAGCCGGACTGGACGACGGTGTCCTTGACGAAGGCCACCTCGATCAGTTTCGCGATCGCCTTCGACCGCACTTCCGCCGGTATGTCACCGGGCTTCAGTTTGCCGAGCAGCGAGTGGATCATGACCCCGTCGCAGATCTCAACGGCGATTTTCGCCAGATATTCATGCGAGCGGTGCATGGGATTGCGGGTCTGGAAGGCTGCTACCGTGGACCAGCCCTTGCTTTCGAACAGGGCGCGGGTTTCGGCCGGCGTCATGTACGTTCCCGCGTATTTTGTGGGGAACTCCCCTTGCGAGAGCACCTTGACCGGGCCGGCGATGTTCACCGCCTTTTGTTCCATGACCATCTTCACGCCCGGATGCGCGATATCGGTGGTCTTGAACACCGTCTGGCACTCGTGGGCCTTGTCGATGGTGTACTTTTCGGTCACCTTCATGGTGGCCATGATCTCGCCGGACTCGCTGTCCACGAGTGCCACGTCCGAGCCGATCGCAAGCTTGGCGGCGGCGGACTCGTCGGCGGACAGGGTGATCGGAATCGGCCAGAATACGCCGGTGGATAGGCGCATGTCGTCGCATACACCGCGCCAGTCGGCCTGATTCATGAACCCGTCCAAGGGTGTGAATCCGCCGATGCCTAGCATGATGACGTCCCCGGTCTCGCGGGAACTCAGGGGGAGGGCGGGGAGGCCTTTGGCCCGTTCTTTTTCGGCTGCCGCCGCCGTCCCGGTCAGGAGGAGGGGTTTCAGTGCCGCGCTACCGTGGGGTCTCACCAATCTCGACATTAACGATTTTCCTCGGTTATAAGGCGGATACCGGGCGCACCCGGTCGGCGAGACTCTATAGCCTTACGGTTTGTAAAACTAATCAAGTTTTACGGAAAACCGATAAACCCGCTTTATAAAAGAAATAACTAAATTACAGAATGCTACTATATCTTTGCCGATCGGACGCCCAGTGTGCGACGTCCTTCCAGTCTTGGCAAGGCGCAGGCGACCGTTGGCGCGTGGGCGCGTGGTGATAAGGGGTGGTGGCGCCTATCCCGAAAGATATACGATCCGTTCCGGGCAGCCCGCCCCCGGGGAAGGGCGCGCCCCGCAGCTGAGGGCCTGGCCTCTACGGGTCCGTGGCCACCGGCGCGATCTATCGTGTCCCCAAGTCATGACGCAGCACGGCGATATCCACGCTGACGGTATGGAGGGCATGGGTCCGCCAGTGCGCCAGCGCCGGGTCGCGGGGCACGCGCGTGGCATGGAGCGCATGCAAGGTGGCCTCGTAGCGGCGCAGGCGCGCCCGCAGGTGATCGTGCGCGACGGCCGCGGGGCGCGCAACCTCATGCCCCCGGGGCCGTGGGGCCTCATGGGGCCGTGGGGTGCGGGCCAAGGAGAGGATGGTCGCGGGTCCCTGGCAGCCCGCCGGCGGGCGGGCGGCATAGATCCAGTGTCCATTCCCGGACCGGCACTTGAAGATGGCGCCCACGGCGCGCGCCGCGGCACCCATGCCCGCGAGCAGGGCCAGGGCCAGCACGGGCGTGATCAGGAGCGGTCTCGTCATAACTTACAATTAAGGCGCAGGATTGCGGGAAGTCAAATGGTAAGTCGGCCTTTACTTTTGGTGGGCGTGGCCTTTCTGGCAAACGCCTTCGCGGCTACCGCCGGGGGCGGCGTGGGCCTCATTCAATTGCCCCTGTTGCTGTTCTTGGGGCTCCCCTACCCGCAGGCCCTGGCTACCCATAAGGTGGCGAGCGTGGCCCTGGGCGTGGGCGCCGGGGGCCGCTATCGGCGCAGCGGGCTATTCAGCCGCCCGCTCGTGCTGCTGGTGCTGGCGTCGGGGTTACCGGGCGTGCTCCTGGGGGCGCTCGTGGTGCTGGCCCTCCCGCAGGCGCTCATACGCGTGGTCCTGGGGGTGCTGACCGTGGGCCTCGGGCTTTATTCGTGGCGCCGTCATGACCTCGGGCAGGTGGCCGTCGCCCGCCACCGCGATCCGTGGGGTCTGGCCCTGGGCGGCCTCGGCCTCTTTGTTATCGGTGTCTTGAACGGGTCCGTGACCTCGGGGACCGGGCTCTTTTGCACCTTGTGGTTGGTGCGCTGGTTCGGGCTCGATTATAAGTCGGCGGTGGCCTATACCCTGACCCTAGTGGGGCTCGTTTGGAACGCCGCCGGCGCCGCGACCCTCGGGTCGTTCGGGCAGATCCGCTGGTCCTGGCTCCCCTGGCTCCTGGCGGGGGCGCTTACCGGCAGCTACGCCGGGGCCCATATTGCCGTCGGCTCCTCCAACCGGTGGATCAAGCGGGCCTTTGAAATACTGACCATTGGCGTGGGCCTGCGCCTTTTGGTTTAGCGGGCCGATCCTGGAAGGGTGCCGCGGCCCCGCATTCAGTCCGCGGCGTTCGTGCCGTACTGGGCCCGGTACCGGGCGATGGCCTCGCGATGTTGCTCGAGGCCTTGGCGCCGGCCGAGGTAGGCGAGCAGCCCAGATAGCCGCCCGAGGCTCACGACCGGGACGTGGTGACGGGCCGCGACCTCGGAGGCCGCCGATTGTGCGCCACGGCCGCGCTCCTCGCGATCCAGCGCAATCACGACGCCGGCGAGCGTGGCGCCGGCGTCGGCGATGATGTGCGCCGATTCCGCGATCGAGGTGCCCGCCGATATGACATCGTCGATGACCAGCACCTGGCCGCGCAAGGGTGCGCCCACGGTGATCCCGCCCTCGCCATGATCCTTGGCCTCCTTGCGGTTGAAGCAGTAGGGGATGTCGCGACCATATTCGAGGGCAAGCCCCGAGGCCAGCGCCACCGCAAGCGGGATGCCTTTGTAGGCCGGTCCGAATATCACGTCATAGTTGAGCCCGGCGGCCTCGACGGCGCGCGCGTACAGGCGCCCGAGTTCCGTAAGCGCGCGTCCCGAGGCGAACGCCGCGGCGTTGAAGAAGTACGGGCTCTGGCGCCCCGATTTGAGGGTGAAGGCGCCGAAGCGTAGCGCGCCGCAAGAGACCGCGAGGTCGAAGAAGGCGTCTTGTGTATCGCTCACGCGGGGGGGTTCCCGAGGCCCGGATTGAAGGGTAACGTGGCGACGATCTGGCCATCTCCCCGGTCGAGGGCCAGCATCACGCTCGTGTAGGTCCCGCGCAGCGGCACGAACACATAATGGTCAAGCGGCCGGTGGCCCTTGCGGAAGCGGCTGATGGCGGCGGCGGCCACAGGATTGGTGCGCGCCAAGGTCACGAGCGGGTAGCCATCGGTGAGGGCCATTTTCCGCTCCGCCGCGGTATAGGGGCGATAGCGCCAGCCGCGCAGAAATACCGGCGGCTCGCCCTGCAGTGTGCGGATCTCGACCCCGAGCATGGCCTTCTTGCTATGCGGCAGCTCCACATAGACATAGGCGGGGCGCTCCGGCATGGTGCGCAGCAGGGCGCGGCCCTTGGCGCCGATGAGGGCGATGTGGGCGCCATCCAGGGCATGAAACGCCCCCTGGGAGTAGACGACCATCTGGATGCGGCGGGTATAGAGCAGGTGTACGCCAAACGCGAGCGCAATGACCTGGGCGATGACGATGAGCGCGAGATCCGAGCGCAGCCCCTTTTTGCCGGCGCGGAACACCACGAGCGTAAGCACCGGCCCGAGTATCAGGCCTACCCCCACCACAAGCCCATAGGCCTGCCAGGCCCCGTCGGCGGTAAACAGCGGGTGCGGATACCAAAGCGTTCGCGCGACCGCGAAAATGGCGGCGAGCACCCCGACGGTGAGCGCGAGATGCCAGGCGGCGGCCTTCAAGCGTGACATATTCTGATCCTCGAGGCGATGTCCAGGCGCAAGGCCCGGCGGCAATTAGAAATCATAGTCGATAATGAGCGGCGCGTGGTCGCTGAAGCGCTGCTCCTTGTAGACCTGCGCCTTGCGGGCACGCGCGGCCACCCCGGGTGTGGCGATCTGGTAGTCGATCCGCCATCCGACATTTTTGGCATAGGCCTGTCCGCGGTTACTCCACCACGTATAGCATCCTTCGCCTTCCGAGGGACACAGGGCGCGGTGCACATCCACGAACGCCAATTCGTCGAAGACGCGCGTGAGCCACGCCCGTTCCTCGGGCAAAAAGCCGCTATTGTTGCGGTTGCCGCGCCAGTTCTTCAGGTCGATCTCCTGGTGCGCGATGTTGAAGTCCCCGCACAGCACGACCTCGCGTCCGCACTGGGCGAGCGTGGCGAGTTGCGGAAAGAAGTGGTCCATGAAGGCAAATTTCGCGGCCTGCCGCGCGGGCCCGCTGGAACCCGATGGGAGGTACACCGATACCACCGAGAGCGCGCCGAATATGAGCTCGAGATAACGCCCCTCGGCATCGATGTCCGGCCGCCCAATACCCACCACCACGCGGTCCGGGGGCCGTTTCGCATAGATGCCGACGCCGCTGTAGCCGCGCTTGTCGGCGTAATGAAAATAGCCCTGGTAGCCGGATGGCGCGCGCATCTCCGGTGTCAGGTCCGCCTCCTGGGCCCGCAGTTCCTGCAGGCATATGACATCGGCGTCCTGCTTGGCGAGCCAGGCGAGAAAGCCCTTGGCGCACGCCGAGCGTATGCCGTTGAGATTGATGGTCACGATGCGCAGCATATCTTCAAGGTCCAGGCGGTTGTGGCCACATGATCGTCGCGGGCCATCAGGCCGGCGGTGGCGCGGACTCGGCGGGCATGGCCGCGAGCATGCGCCCGGCCGCCGGCAATAGCAGGTAGGCCGGGAATGCCAGAAAGAAGGTCAGCAGGAAATAGAGGGCGTAGCCGAGGTCCTGCGCGCCGAAGCCGCTTGCAAAGCCGGCCAGGCGCAGGCTCACCGCGAACAAAGACGAGAGCAGGGCGTACTCGGTGGCGGCGCGCTCCTTGCGCACGATGGCCATGAGGAACGCGAGAAAGGCCGCGGTGCCAAGCCCGGCGGCGAAGGATTCCAGGGCGCTCACGGAGTATAGGAGGATTTCATGGGCGAGCGGGATCGGCGTCCCGAGGGGGGCGCGCGGCAGGACGCGCGCGCACGCCGCATAGCCGAGATTGGGCAACACCTGGACCAAGCCCAGCACCCAGAGCGACCGGTAGATGCCGATGCGATCGGTGATATAGCCGCCCACCAGGCCGCCTAGGATCGACAGCCCGATGCCGGCGATGACCGATACCGCGCCGATCTGCGCGGCGCTGAAGCCGTGATCCACCCAGAATGGCTTCACCATGAAGCCGATGGCGCTGTCGCCGAGCTTGTAGAGGACGATGAAGACAAACACCGCCGGCATCCCGGGACGCCCGGTCATCTCCAGCAGGGCGCCGAATAGCGGGCCGTCGGAGGCTGGCGGGGCCTGCGGATCCCGGCGCCCAAGGCTCGTGGCCCAGACGAGGGCGGCCGCCACCGTGACGTAGATGAAGAGGTGCGGGATCGTGCGTGACCAGTGCAGCGCGTCGTTGGCAAGCCACACGGCACCAAGCAGCAAGGCTAGCACCAGGGCCAGGGCCTTGGGGCGGCGGCTCAAGGACGCGAGCTCCTGGCCAAGGGACTGGCGGTCGACGGCCTTGCGCGCCCGTTCCCGGGGGGCCGCCAGGCACGCAAGCCCGTCTGCGATCACGAGGCCGGCCGCCAGGATATAGGCATAACGCCAGCCAATGTAAGTGCTTGCAATCAGCACGAGGCCTGCGGCCAGCATGCCCGCGCGATAGAATCCGATGCGCAGGCCGTTGCCGATCCCCATCTCCCCGACCTCGAGAAGCTCGAGGCTATAGCCGTCTATGGCGATGTCGTTGGTCGACGATAGCAGCGTGAAAACCCCGATCGTGACGAGTGCCGCCGGTCCTATCCCGCGGTCCCACGCCAGGTGTCCCAGGGCGAGCGCCATGAACAGGTCCGCGCCGAGCATCCACAGCCGGTGATGACGGAAGTGATCGATTGCGGGCGCCCAGAGAAACTTGAGTGTCCATGGCAGCCCCAGCAGGCTTATGACCCCGATCTCCGAGAGCGGCGCGTGGTTCTCGCGGAATGCGACCGGGAATACGTCGCTGAAAAGACCGAACGGCAGGCCTTCGGCCACGTACAGTACGGCGATCCAGAAGAGGCGCACGCGGACATCGCGACGCTTAAGATAATCTCGCACGCCGGAACCTGTAGAGGGCGATCTCCCCGAAGAGGTTAGGGAGCAGCCGTTGCGCCAGCCGCTGCCTGTGGGCGTGATCGACGACCTGCGACTCAAGGACCTCTATTTGCTCGCGCTCGCACAAGCGCGCGAAATCCCGCAGCGTACAGAGGTGGATGTTGGGTGTGTTGTACCATTCGTGAGGGAGCGCCGTGGACACCGGCATGCGCCCCAGGACCCCAAGCTGCCAGCGCGTGCGCCAGTGTCCGAAATTCGGAAAGGTGACGATACCCTCGGTACCCACGCGCAGCATCTCGCGCAGCAGCCGGTCTGGGTAGCGCACCGCCTGCAGGGTGAGCGATAGCACGACGTAATCGAACGAGCGCTCATCGAATTCAGAGAGGCCCGCATCCAGGTCGGTCTGGATCACGTTCACGCCGCGCCGTACGCATTCTTCGACATGGGTTTCGTCGATCTCGAGCCCGTAACCGCTCGCCCCCTTGCTCTCGGCCAGGTAGGCGAGCAGTGAGCCGTCGCCGCAGCCAAGATCCAGCACGCGGCTTCCCGGCTGGATCCAGTCACCGATGATGCGAAAGTCGATGCGTGCCGGGATCATGACGACCGTCCCGCGAACACACGATCCATATAGGCTGTAAAGATATCGACGTAGCGCGGGATGCGCATGAGAAAGGCATCGTGGCCGTGGGAGGCATTGATCTCCGCGTAGCTTACATTCAGGTCGTTGTCATGAAGCGCCTTGACGATCTCCCGCGAGCGCGCCGGGGCAAACCGCCAGTCGCTGGTAAAGGCGATCACCAGGGTGTCGGCCTTGACCGGCGCGAGCGCCTTGGCGAGATCCCCGTCGGTAAGGCCCGCCGGATCGAAATAATCGAGCGCCTTGGTCATGAGCAGGTAGGTGTTGGCGTCGAAGCGGCCGACGAAGCTATCGGCCTGGTGACGGAGGTAGCTCTCGACCTCGAAGGCCACCTGATAGTCGAAGTTCAGTTTCCCGCCGCGCAGGCCGCGACCGAATTTCTCGCGCATGATGTCGTCGGAGAGATAGGTTATATGTCCGAGCATGCGCGCGATGCGCAGTCCCCTGCGCGGCTCGGTGGCGTGATCGTAGAACCGCCCCTCGTAAAAGTCCGGGTCGGTCAATATCGCCTGGCGCGCCACTTCGTTGAAAGCGATGTTCTGGGCGGTCAGCTTGGGCGCGGCGGCAATGATGACTGTGTGCGCCACCCGGTCGGGGTAGTCGATCGCCCACTGCAGGGCCTGCATGCCACCGAGGCTGCCACCCACCACCGCCGCCCATTTCCGGATCCCTAGCCGATCAGCAAGGCGCGCCTGGCTTGCGACCCAGTCGCCGACCGTCACCATGGGAAATTCCGGCCCAAAGGCGCGCCCGCTCGCGGGATTGATGGATGCCGGACCGGTGGAACCGAAACAGCTGCCGAGATTATTGCAGGCGACCACGAAAAACTTGCGGGTATCCAGACTCTTGCCGGGGCCTACATGGTGTTCCCACCAGCCCGGCCTCTTGTCGTCGGCGCTATGGTAGCCCGCGACGTGGTGGCTGCCGCTCAAGGCGTGGCAGACGAGCACGGCATTGCTGGCCTCGGCGTTCAGTGTCCCGTAGGTCTCGTAAACGAGCTCGTAATCCGCCAGGACGCCGCCGCTTGCCAGCGCCAGCGGTTCCGCGAATCGCAACCGGGCTGGGGTTACCAGTCCCACGGAGTCTGGGGGAATGGGCTTCACGAATCCACGGGATCACGCAAAGCCCGCAGTGTACTGACTCAAGGATGGGCCCGCAATGCCCTTAATGGTGATGGTGGTCTTCGTCGCCGTGGTCGTGGCCGCAACACCCGTGATCGTGCTCGGCCTCCTCGGCTACCTCGCGGCGCACGGCGTCCATGTCCACCGCGCGTACCTGAGCTATGACCTCTTCCAGGGCCTTTTTCGGCAGACTGCCGGGTTGCGCGAACAGGATGATCTGGTCGCGGAAGATCATCAGGGTCGGGATGGAGCGGACCTGGAAATGGGCGGCAAGCTCGGTCTCGGCCTCGGTGTTGACCTTGGCGAAGACGATGTCCTTATGTTGCTCGGAGGCCTCCTCGAAGATCGGACCGAACGCCCGGCAGGGCGCGCACCACGGGGCCCAGAAGTCGACGATGACGAACGGATTGTCATCCACCAGCTGTTCAAAATTTTCCTTCGTTGCCTCGACTGTAGCCATGGATATCCCTCGAAAAGTAGCCCATTATACAATAAGGAGCGGGCCCTGGTCGCGTATAACGATAGAAAAAGCATGGCACGTGACTTGCTAGGCGTGCCCCTGGGGAGGGGGTGTGTATCCGAAACTGCTTTACGAGACTCTGCCGGTCCTTTACGCGGTGGCGGCCTGGGTGTGCATAAAGGCCTTGCCCAGGCCTTATGCGTTGCTGCCCACGGCGGCCTTCGCGCTTGCCGCGGTGTTGGTGGTCATTCAGCGCTGGTATTACCGGCGACAGCTCCAGCGTCCAGAGTAGCGGGCCTAGAGGTGGAGGCGCGCCAGCCATAGGCGCGTGAGCAGGCCGGCCTCGGTCATGTAGCCGGCGGCCACGAAGCGGATGCGGCCGCGTGGCCCAAGGATGAACGCCATCGGCACCACGTGGACCCCGTAGCGCTGGGCGATGCGCCCATGGCGGTCGAGGACCACGGGGGTATGCCAGTGATGGGCCGTGGCGAACGCCCGCACCGCCGCCACCGGGGATTGGGTGGCCACGACCACCACCGGGGCATGCCGCGCCACGGCCTGGATCGCGCCCTGATCGGCGCGGCACACCGGACACCAGGTCGCAAAGAAATCGATGAGCAGGGCGTGTCCGGCCACGATCGGCCTGCCGCGCCCGTTCAGGCTTGCGCGCGGCAGGGGCGGGGCGCGCCCTTCAGCGGCGTGGCGCGTGAGATAGGCGTTGCCGGCCAGGATCAGCGCCGCCGCCACCACAAGCTCGAGGGCGCCTCGACCCGCGCGATTCATCCACGCCCCCGCGCGAAGCCCCGCGCTCCACGGCAAAGGCGAATACGGGTGGGCATCGCTAGGTGCGGCATTTGGCTAAGCGGCTCATGCGATTACAGAATCCGGATGAACATTTCGTGGCGGCCCGATCAAAACCGGCGCCGTCTGCGGTGCGCGTTTCTCGTGTCCGCGCGTGGAGGGCCGCAAGGCCCCCCGCACCGAAGGCATCGATCGTGTCCGTCTGGACCATCCCGGGCGCGAGGGCGTCGGTCAAGTCAGGAGCGTGAGTCCGAGGTGGTGCAGCGGCTGCACGACCAGTATGGCGACGAGTTCGAGACCTATGACCACCAGGACCGGTGAGAGGTCGATCCCGGAGATCAGGGGCAGAAGCCGCCGGGCCGGACGCATGAACGGCTCGGTCAGATGGGTGGCGAGATCGGTAAATGGGTGCTCACCATAGGGGCTCACCCAGCCCATGAGCACGCGCACGAAGATCGCCGCGATCAGGACATAGAGCGTAAGCTGGATCAGATCCGCGAAGCTCAGGATCAGGATGCCCGCAAAGCGCGGCGCCACGCGCTCGACGAGCGCCATCAGCGTGATCTTCAGGGCCTCTAGCATGATGAGCAGGACCGCGGACGCGAAGTCGATCCCAAAGAAGCCCGGTATCAGGCGCCGTAAGGGCAGAAGCGGGCCGTTTGTCACGCGCACGATAAATTGGCTGAAGGGGTTGTAGAAGTCGGCATGGGTGAGCTGCAGCAAAAAGCGCAGCAGCACTAGGATGACATACATCCCAAACAGGGTGTCGATGAGAAAGGCCAGGGCCTGGCTTAGATAACTCATGCGGCCCCCAGTTGTTCGCCCAGCTCGCGCGAGCGATCACGGGCCGCAAGCGCCGCGCGCCCGAACATCTCCATGAAGCCCTCGCCCAGGAGGCTCTTTATGGCGCGCTCGGTGGTACCTCCCGGGGATGTGACCCGCGCGCGCAGGAGCGCGGCCTCTGCGGGATGATCGTGGACCATGCGTCCGGCGCCGGCCGCCGTGCCCGCGGCCAGCGCCGCGCTCAGATCCTGTGGGAGCCCCAGCGCCACGCCGGCCACGGTAAGCGCCTCGACCATCAGGAAGAAGTAGGCAGGTCCGCTCCCGGAGATTGCGGTGGCGGCGTCCATGAGGGCCTCGTCTGTGAGCCAAAAAACCTCGGATACCGCGCCCAATACGGTCGCTGCCGCCTGGCGTTGCGCCGCGGTGGCCTGGTCATTGGCCCACAGCACGCTGACCCCGGCGTTGATCAAAGCCGGGGTGTTGGGCATGGCGCGAATGACGGCCGGCGCGCCGCCCAGCCAGCGGGCGATGTCCGCCCCGCGGATGCCGGCCGCCACCGAGATTACGAGCACCTGGCGATCCCGCACTGTGGGCGCGATGGCGGTACACAGGCCGCGCACGGCCTGAGGCTTTACCGCCAGCACCAGGAGATCGGCGCGCGCGACCACGGAATCATTGTCGGCCAAGGCGCTGATACCGAGATCGCTCACGCGCTGCCGTTTGTCGGGATGCGGATCGGAGACCGCAATGCGGCCCGGCGCCATGCGCAATGCCAAGCCGGAGGCCAGCGCCAGACCCATGTTGCCCGCGCCAATGATGCCTATCGAGAAGTTTTGCATGAGGTGAGTGTAAGGGGACTCTTCCTCCAGGGAAAGACCGCCTTGTCTCCACGCTTGCGCCCGTTATACTTCAACATACCTCCACCCTGGTAGCCCACACCTCATGGATATCGCGGAACTCCTGGCTTTTTCCTACAAACAGAACGCGTCAGATCTGCATTTGTCGGCAGGTTTGCCGCCCCTTATCCGTGTCGATGGCGACGTCAAGCGCATCAATGTAGACCCATTGGATGAGCGCGCCGTGCACAATATGGTCTACGATATCATGAACGACAAGCAGCAAAAGGAGTACGAAGAACGCCTGGAGTGCGATTTCTCGTTCGAGCTGCCGAACATCGCGCGTTTTCGCGTCAATGCCTTCAACCAGAATCGTGGCCCAGGCGCCGTCTTCCGCACCATCCCCTCGAAGGTGCTGACCCTGGAGCAATTGAACGCCCCCGGAATCTTCAAGCAGATCGCCGACCAGCCGCGCGGCATCGTACTGGTCACGGGCCCCACGGGGTCCGGCAAATCCACCACCCTTGCGGCGATGATAGACCACGTCAACGAGAGCCGGCGCGAGCACATACTGACCATAGAAGACCCGATCGAGTTCGTGCATATGAGCAAAAACTGCCTCATCAATCAGCGCGAAGTGCATCGGGACACCTTGGGGTTCGAGAACGCCTTGCGCTCGGCCTTACGTGAAGACCCGGACGTGATCCTGGTCGGCGAGTTGCGCGATCTGGAGACGATCCGTCTGGCGCTTACCGCAGCCGAGACCGGCCATCTGGTGTTCGCCACCCTGCATACGAGTTCCGCGGCCAAGACCATAGACCGCGTGGTGGACGTGTTTCCGGCGGCGGAGAAGGAGATGGTGCGCTCCATGCTCTCGGAGTCGTTGCGCGCGGTGATCTCCCAGACGCTGTTGAAGAAGGTCGGCGGCGGGCGTATCGCCGCCCACGAAATCATGATCGGTACGCCGGCCATCCGTAACCTGATTCGTGAAAACAAGATTGCGCAGATGTATTCGGCCATTCAAACCAGCCAGTCCGCGGGCATGCAGACCCTCGATCAGTGTCTCTTGGAGCTCGTGCGGTCGCGTCAGATATCGCCCGAGGAGGCGCGCGGCAAGGCGGCGAACAAGGAAGCGTTCACGAACAACAACAATGGGGCGGCTACCGCCGCGCGGAGGTAGGATGGGCTTCCTCGATCTCTTGCGACTCATGGTCGAAAAGCGTGCCTCGGACCTGTATATCACCGCCGGGGTGGCGCCCAGCCTGCGCGTGGACGGCAAGCTCGCGCCGGTGACGCGCCAGGCGCTTACCGCCGACCAGGCTCGGCAGTTCGTGTACAGCATCATGAGCGAGGAGCAGCGTAGCGAGTTCGAGGAAACGAACGAGTGCAATTTCGCTATCAACCCGCAAGGCGTTGGGCGGTTTCGTGTCAATGTTTTCCGGCAGCAGCAGCGGGTTGGCATGGTGTTGCGCAAGATCGAGACCCGCATTCCGCATTTCGAGGAATTGAATCTTCCGCCTGTACTGAAAGAGATTGCCCTTACAAAGCGTGGTCTCGTGATCTTCGTGGGTGCCACGGGTTCCGGAAAGTCAACCTCGCTTGCCGCCATGGTGGGCTACCGCAATCAGTATTCGAACGGGCACATCATCACCATAGAGGACCCGATCGAATTCGTGCATGAACACAATAACTGCATAATCACCCAGCGCGAGGTGGGTGTCGACACGGATTCGTTCGATACGGCCCTGAAGAACACCCTGCGCCAGGCGCCGGACGTGATCCTCATAGGCGAGGTGCGCGCGCGCGAGACGATGGACTACGCCATCGCGTTCGCCGAGACCGGTCACCTGTGCCTCACCACGCTCCATGCCAACAGCGCGAACCAGGCCCTCGATCGCATCATCAACTTCTTCCCGGAAGATCGCCGCGCGCAGCTGCTGATGGATCTCTCCTTGAACCTGAAGGCCGTGATCTCGCAGCGCCTCATCCCGAAAAAGGATGGTACCGGACGCGTGGCGGCAATCGAGATCATGATCAACAGCCCCTTGATCGCCGACCTCATCCTGAAGGGCGAGGTCCATGGGATCAAGGAACTCATGGCCAAGTCCGAGGAGGCGGGCATGCAGACCTTCGATCAGGCCTTGTTCGGTCTGTATGAGGCGGGCCTCATAGATTACGACGAGGCCATGCGCAACGCCGATTCACAAAACGACCTGCGGCTGCGTATCAAGCTGCACAGCAAGGACGCGAAGGAGGGGGCGCTCGGCGACTCCCTGCGCAACATCACCTTCTAGGCGCAAGGCGCGCTTTGCGCTGCATTTGCGCGCCGTAACTGGTAAGATGCCGGCGTGTCGATCCCTGTCTCATGTTGCCAAGTACGCGCATTGCCCGTGGCGCGGCGGGTGGTGTTCGCGTGAATCGCGACCGGCCCATAGGGGTGTTTGATTCGGGTATCGGCGGCCTCACCGTCGCGCACGCCTTGATGTCGGCGCTGCCAAACGAGCGTATCGTCTATTTCGGCGATACCGCGCGGCTCCCCTACGGAACGAAGTCGTCGGCGACGGTGGCGGGGTATGCCGCGCAGATCACCGATTTTCTCCTAAAGCGTGACGTCAAGATGCTGGTCGTCGCCTGCAATACCATGGCCGCCGTTGCGCTTTCGGTGGTAACGAGCCTATCCCCGGTGCCGGTGGTCGATGTCCTCGATGCCGGGGCGCGGGCGGCCGTGGAGTCGAGCCGCTCGGGCCGCATCGGCGTGCTCGCCACCTTGACCACGGTAAGCTCGCAGGCCTACGAGCGTGCCATCCGCGCGCACGCCCGCGATGCGCGCATCGTGTCGCAGGCCTGCCCGCTATTCGCGCCGCTCGTGGAGGAGGGCTGGCTGGATCACCCGGTGACCGAGCTCACCGCCCGCGAGTACCTGCAGCCGGTGCTTGCCGAAAAGGTCGATACCCTGGTGCTCGGCTGCACGCATTATCCCTTATTGAAACCCCTGCTTGCGCGGCTCGTGGGGCCCGCGACCAGGCTTGTCGATTCCGCCGAGACGACCGCGGCGCGGGTGGCGGACCTACTTGCCGCGCGCGACCTTTGCCGCACCGCCCCGGAGGAACCAATGCATGAATACTATGTGACCGATCTCCCGCAACGGTTCCGAGCGGTGGGCGCCCTGTGCCTGGGACGCCCGCTCCCGGAGGTTCAGCTGGTGCATTGGTAGAGGCGATGGGCGACACGCCTTTATTGCGCTTTGCGCAGTGGTACTGGCCGGGCAAGCCACCGCTCGCAAAGGCCTGCTGGGTCGTCGCGACGGTCGCCCGCGCGCGCGCCGCGAGAGAACTGCTCGCCGCGCTCGAGGAGGCCCGCCAGGGGCCGCTCGCGCTCCTCTTGCTAGACGAGGGCGATTACGGCGGGCCGTTGCCCTGGGCGCGCATGCCCACGCTCGCGCCCGCGCGCATCCTCTCCCGGCTCCAGCCGCGTATCCTTTTGTGTCTCGACGATGATCCGCGCTCCCGGGCGCTCGCGGCCGCCGCCTCCTGTCCGGTCGCCTGGGTGAACGGTCGTGCGTCGGAGCTCCTCTCGCTTGGCGTGGTGGCGGTGGCAAGCGAGGCGGTGGCCGAGCGCATCGGCGGGGGCGTGGTTACCGGGGATCCATTGGTGGCGTGGCCCGCGGCGCCGGACGCGCCGGCCGGCGCGTGGTCTTGCGAGCGCTTCCAGGCGGTGCGCAAGGCGGGCCGCTGGATCGTCTATTTTGCCGGCACCGAGCCCGGCGAAGAGGCGCTCGCCTACACGACCTTTTTAGCCCTGTCGGCGGGTAGCGGTGGCCTATTGGCGCTTGCGCCCGCTGATCCCGGGCGTCACGAGGAGGTCTACCGGGAGTCCATAAAGTACCACCTGACAACCGTGCGCCAGTCACGGCTCATGACCTCCGAGGTGCCGCCCAAGACTCGCGTGTATTACATCGAGAGCCCCGAGGCGCGCCGCGCCATGCATGATTGTGCGGATCTCGTCGTGGCCGGCGGGACGCTTGTCGCCGGCGCACCCTTGCCGGCCGAGCTGCCAGCTGGTGGGGCGGCGATCCTGGCCGGTCCTTACCCACGCAACCCCTTGCTGGCGGCCGCAGTCGATGCCGAGGTCGTCTTGTCGTGCGCGGCCGCAGCGGACCTCGGGCACGCCGCCGGCGCATGGCTTGCCGATGCCCCCGGGCGCACGCGTATGGCGCAGGCCTTCGGGCGCTGGACGGCCTCGCAGCCCGAGGCCCGGGCGCGTTTCCTGGCATGGTTTGCCGAGCTTTCGCGGCGCGCGGTGTAGCCCCCGTGCATCGCCGCTTAAGGTCGATGCGAAGCATCGCCAAGAGCGCTTATTGCGTGATGGCAGCGGTCGTCGGTTTCGAGAGTGAGGGGCGCGGGTACAGGCCCGGAAACCGCGTGCCATCGAAATGAATCACACGGTTAAGTCAGAAAACCCTCACTGCCGCCTCGGGTAAGATTGTCACTTTCACCCGTTTTGACCTCTCCCTCGCCCTCAGCCTACGGCTGCCGATCTCAAGATCGGGAGGCCTGAACGGCGGGGTTTTCCGCGCATCCCGATAAGGCTGTCACGGTCGCTAAGTCGTGCATCAGCTTCAACCCTTATCAGGGCTTGCGGGAATGCGTCCTCTGTGGGCGCATCCGCCCTCACAAGCGGATCTCGCAACTTGCGTTCGTCTGCTAGGCCTGCGGGCATCACGACCATGCCGACCACGACGCCGCGCGCATCATCGTTCAACGCGGTGTGCCATGGCGGCCCTCCGGCGGCTGCGCGCCGACGAAGGCCAAGCCGCTGCGGACTATTTCGGCAGAAAGCCAATAAGGGAATAAGGCCGGTGCGGTCCGAATCCCCGCCTGCGGAGTCCATTGTCAGGCGTGTGGCCGGAAACGCACGGACGCGGGGGGCGGCGGAACCCCCTCGACCCGAGGCAAGGAAGAAAGCCCATGGCGTGCCCCAGGTCGCGCACGTGTCACGGTACGGACTGGCGGGTGATAGCCGGTGACGCCGTCTACTCCCGATAATGGCGAGCGTTGCCGCCAAAGCCCGGACCGCGGGCCGCTCGGCGCTATCGGGGCGCGGTCCGCTCATAGGCGATGCGCCCGCCGTGGATGGTAACCACGACTTGACCGCGCATGGATGTCCCGTAGAACGGGCTGTTGCCTCCTCGACTGCGGACCGAGGAGGCAGTCGGCGTCCAGACGGTCTCGGGGTCGTAGAGGCAGATATCGGCGCATGCGCCGATGCCGAGCGTCCCGCCCGCGACCCCCAGGAGCGCCGCCGGGCGACAGGTCACCGCCGCCAGCGCGTCTTTCAGGGTCAGCACGTTCAATTCTACGAGGCGTAGGGTCAATGGCAGGAGCGTCTCGAGCCCCGCGATCCCGGGCTCGGCATCGCTGAACGGCCGTTCCTTGGCATCGACCTCATGCGGCTGATGGTCGGAGCACAGCGCGTCGATCACGCCCGCCGCCAGCGCGGCACGCAAGGCATCGCGGTCGGCCAAGGTGCGTGCCGGCGGGCGCAGACGATAGTTGGTGTCGAAGATGCCGACATCGTCTTCCGTCACATACAGCTGATGGATGGGTGTATCGGCGGTGATCGCAAGCCCCCGCCTCTTACCCTCGGCGATCAGGGCCGCACCGCGCGCAGACGAGATCCCGCAAAAATGCGCGCGCACCCCGACCTCCTCGATGAGCATGAGGGCGCGCGCGATCTCTATGGTCTCGGCGCTCTCCGGGACCCCCGCAAGCCCCAGGCGGGTCGCTATCCGGCCCTCGTGCATGACGCCGGGCGCCGATAGCCACGGGTCCTCAGGCGTCAGGAATACGAGTAGCCCGATGCCCGCGGCATACTCTAGGGCGTGGCGCAGGACAGCGGTGTCCTTGATGGGCACGAGGGCGTTGCCGACCCCCACGCAGCCGGCCTGACGCAAGGCATGCATGTCCGCGAGGTGTGTCCCGTGCAAGGCCCGCGTCAAGGCGCCAATCGGCCGCACGCGCGCCCCCCCGGCGGATCGCGCCCGGTCGGCCAGCCATTGTGCGGTGACCGGGGTGTCAATGACGGGATCGGTATCGGGCGGACAGCAGAGCTGCGTGATGCCGCCGGCCAACGCCGCGCGCGTCTCGCTCTCCACCGTCCCCTTGTGTTCGAGTCCGGGTTCGCGCAGCCGGGCGCGCAGATCGATGAGGCCTGGGCATACCACGAGGCCCCGGGCGTCTATCGTACGCTCGGCCACAAACCCCGCAGGCGCGGCGCCGAGGCCCGCGATCACCCCGTCTTGCACGAACACCGAGGCGCTGGCGTCGATGTCGTGCGCGGGATCGAATACGCGACCGCCGATTATGGCGATATTCATGAGGCGCGGCCCTCCCCGGCGGAGGCCCCGGCAAGGCGCGCAAGGATGGCCATGCGCACAGCGATGCCGTTGGTGACCTGCGGCAGGATCACCGACTGCGGACCGTCGGCCACGTCCGAGGCAATCTCGAGGCCACGGTTCATGGGTCCGGGATGCATCACGATGGCATCCTTGTCGGCAAGCGCCAGGCGCTCGCGAGTCAGGCCGTAGAGGTCGAAATATTCGTGGGCGCTCGGGATCAAGGCCCCGCTCATGCGCTCGAACTGGAGTCGCAGCATGATGATCACGTCGGCGCCCGACAGGCCCGTTGCCATGTCGGTGTGGGCACGGACTCCCAGAGTCTCGACCGCGGCTGGTAACAGCGAGCGCGGGCCCACGACGCGCACTTCCTTGGTACCGAGCGCCGTCAGCGCGTGGATCTGCGAGCGCGCCACCCGCGAGTGCAGGACATCGCCCACGATCGCCACCGTCAGTTGCCGGAAGTCGCCCTTGTAGCGGCGGATGGTAAACATGTCGAGCAGGCCCTGGGTGGGGTGCGCGTGGCGCCCATCGCCGGCGTTGACGACATGCACGTGCGGGGGCACCGAACGAGCAACGAGGTCGGCGGCCCCGCTCAGCGGGTGACGGATCACGAACAGGTCGGTGTGCATGGCCTCGAGATTGCGCACGGTATCAAGCAGGCTCTCGCCCTTTTGCGTGGCGGATACGCTGGTATTGATGTTGATGATGTCGGCAGACAGGCGCTTGCCGGCGATCTCGAAGGTGGTGCGCGTGCGGGTGCTGGACTCGAAAAACAGGTTGACGATGGTCTTGCCGCGCAACAGCGGCACCTTCTTGATCTCGCGTTCGCCGACGCTGATAAATGATTCGGCCGTGTCCAGGATCTCGCCAATGGCCCCCCCGCTCAGGTCCTCGGTCGTGAGGAAGTGCCGGAGGCGGTGGGCACTGCCAGATTGTGCCGCCATCATTCGCCCTTCTCCGTGATGCGGATACCCAGGGGGTCGGGTCCCGTCAGCTTGACGTGTTGCCACGGCTTCAGGGATATCGTCGCGCCGGCGATGTCGGGTTGTACCGGCAGCTCGCGTCCATCGCGCACGATCAGGACCGCGAGCGCAATGGATGCCGGGCGCGCAAAATCGAATATCTCGTTCATGGCTGCCCTTATAGTGCGCCCGGTATGCAGTACGTCATCGACGAGGATGATGTGGCGCCCGTCGAGGGGGACCGGAAGGTGCGAGGTCTTGACCTGTGGGTGTATGCCGACCCGGCTGAAGTCGTCGCGATAAAACGAGATGTCGAGGGTCCCGAGCGGTTCATCGAGGCCCAGACCCTCATGGACGCGCTCGGCCACCCATACCCCACCCGTATGGATGCCGATCAAGAGCGGCTTGCGTTCGCCAAAGGCCCGTGCGCCGTCGATTACGCGTGCCAGCGCTTCTTCCACGTCGATCACGGATGCCCCTTCCCTTTATTCCGCTCCGCCCTGTTCCCGCCAGCGCGTGCGCTGCTGTGGTTCGTCAAAGAACGCCTGAAGGATCGCCACTGCCGCCAAGGTGTCGAGCATGGCCTTGCGCCGGGTCTTGCGCGCCCCGGTGTCCCTGACGTGCTCGCGCACCGCGACCGTGGTCAGCCGTTCGTCGACCCAGTATACCGGGAGATGATAGCGGCCGTCCAAGCGCCTCCCGAAACGCAGGCTTAGGGCCGTCATGGCATTATCGGTGCCATCCATATTGCGCGGCAGCCCGACGACCAGTCCCTGCGGTTGCCAGAGATCCACGAGCCGGGCGATGGCGGCCCAGTCCGGCCCGCTCTTCAGTCCGGCCACGCATCCGGCGCCCTCGGCGCGCGCGCTCGGGAGGCGTCCCACGGCCACGCCTATGCTCTTCGTCCCGTAATCAAACCCCAAGTAAGTCTGCGCGCTCACGCGTGGCCCGCGTCCCCGCAGAGTTGCGCCATGTCAACACCGAGCAGGTGGGCGGCGGCCGACCAGCGCGTCTCGGAAGGCGCCTGAAACAGGATCTCAGAGCTTGCCGGCACGCTCAGCCATGCGTTATCGGCCATCTCTTTCTCGAGTTGCCCAGGGCCCCACCCGGCGTAGCCGAGCGCAAGCAGAAAGCGTGCCGGACCCTCGTGGTTGGCGATCGCCGTCAGAATATCGCGGGAGGTCGACACGCCCAGCGTCTCGCTCACCGCCAAGGTCGATTCGTAGGCCCCCAGGGGTTCATGGAGGACGAAGCCGCGGTTGTTCTGGATGGGGCCGCCGAGATATACCGTCTGTCCGGCCGTGCGCGGGTCGGGGTTGGCGATATCGAGCTGCTGAAAGACGTCGCCCAGGGTCAGTTCGACGGGACGGTTGATGATGATGCCCATGGCCCCTTCCGTGCTATGTTCGCAGATCAAAGTCACGGTGCGAAAGAAGTTGGGATCACCAAGCCCCGGCATGGCGATGAGAAATTGATTGGCGAGCGGTGTGGTCATATTCATGGGGCCCTCGCAGCGAAGTGGTGAATGTGTGGCCTCGCGCAGCCGACGCCCCTTGAGCGCCGCTTACCCGCGCGGGATGCTTGGCGGCTTGCCCTTTCGCCGGTGTCCTCTCGCCGGGACGTGCCGTTTTTAAGGTCAACCTAGTATCCGGCATGCCCGCGGGTCTTTCAAGGGAAGTCCGGGTTTAAGGGGTAGCGTTTGTCGAGGGTGCACTCCCAGTCATATGCCCACCGCGAAATCGCCATGTTTCGATGATTGGCAGGACTCGAAGCCCGGCCCCGCGCACCGCCGGAAGGGGTGCGAACGGAGCGGCGTTGCGAACCATAACAATCGCCGCATGGTCGAGCGCGAGATAGGGCGATCGCCGCAGGATCTTCACGCTTTGCAGGGCGCCATTCTTAAGAATCTTGACCTCGAGCACGAGCGCCCCGTTCAGGTCATGCCCGGCGAACATGCGCCGGTATTGCCGGCTCCCGAGGCGCTCCATGCGCCGAACCCAGCGCATGATATAGGCGGCGTAGGCCAAGCGGCGCACGGAGACACCGCCACGGCCACGGCCGGAGGCCCGCGCGACACGCCAGTCACGGCGGATTTCGGCCTTGAGGCGCGCCTCCTCGCCGGCCAGCTGTCGGGCGATACCGAGTTGCTCGGCGATCGCGGCATGCAATTGCCAGACAGGCTTGGCAAAGGTAAGGCGCAGCGGGCCTTGGCGAGTATGTAGCAACCGGAGGTGATCGACCGGTGAGCGGCGCGCGCGCCGGTTGTGCTGCTGTCGCGGTGCCCCGCCATCACGGGTGGTGGCGACGAACGGTGTATGGGCCGCGCGTTTCTTGTGTGTGCCGCCCCCGCCGCGCATGTTGACCTGCGCAAGCCGCCGCGCATGGCGCGGCCTGGAATGGCTTGCCGCCTGAACGAGCGTGACATCGAGGGCGCGCCCTGGTGAACCGTGGGGCATGTCGAAGCGCACGCCGAGGATCAGCACGAGATGCAAAAGCCCGGCAAGGAAGAGCGCGATGCCGAGGCGATCGGCGGGCTTCATGCGGACCGGCGTCATGGCACGCTGGCGGTCTTGGTCATCTTACGCTCCAGGACATCGAAAAAGTCGCCGGCAATGTTGAGATCAAAGAGCCGGTCGAGTTCGCGCAGGCCGGTGGGACTCGTGACGTTGATTTCAGTCAGTGATTCGCCGATGACGTCGAGTCCGACGAACAGAAGGCCGCGCGCGCGCAGCGTCGGGCCCACGCGTTCACAGATGCGCCGGTCCGAGGGACTGAGCGGCTGGCCGACTCCGGTGCCTCCAGCGGCGAGATTGCCGCGTGTTTCGCCTGGCGCCGGCACGCGCGCCAGGGCAAACGGCACTGGCTCCCCATCTATCATGAGGATGCGCTTGTCGCCCGAGGTGATGGCCGGCAGGTAGCGTTGCGCCATAGTCGGGTGCTGCTCGTTGCCGGTCATGGTCTCGAAGATGACGTTGACGTTCGGGTCGCCCGTTGCCACGCGAAAGACCGAGCTCCCGCCCATGCCATCCAGCGGTTTGACAACGATGTCCCCGTGCTCGCGCAGGAACGCGTGCAGGGCATCCTTGCGGCTGGTCACGAGCGTGGGAGGCATGCAATCGGGGAACCAGGTGGCGAACAGTTTCTCGTTGGCGTTGCGCAGGCTCGCCGGATCGTTGACCACGAGCGCCCCGGCCGCTTGCGCGTGCTCGAGCAGATAGGTCGCATAGATGTAGTCCATATTGAAGGGCGGGTCCTTGCGCATCAATATGACGTCGGCGTCCCCAAGGGCGAGTTCGCGTGTCTCGCCGAGTTCACACCAGTCCTTGTCCGAGTCGCGTACCACCATGCTCCGCACCCGCGCCACGGGACGATTGGCGGAAAGTGCTAGGTCGCGCGCCTCGAGGAAGTCTATGCGGTAGCCGCGCCGGCCGGCCTCGCGCAGCAGCCCCACGGTCGTGTCCTTGTAGGCCTTGATGTGATCGACCGGATCCATGACCACTACGAGGTGCCGCGTCATTTTGCACCCCCGGGCGCCTCCTGGAGTTCGCGGGCGGCTGCGAGCAGCGCCAGGCGCGCCACGACTCCGTAGGCGTAAAAGCGATTAGGCCCTGAGTCTGGGGCCAATGTCCCATCGGGGTTCGTGCAGCACTCGGCGAAGGCCAGTGACTGGAATTGCATGCCGGGCGCGTTCAGGTTTTCATCGATGCCACGCGCCCCATGAAGGCGATAAAAGCCGCCCACCACGAAGCGGTCCACCATATAAACCACCGGTTCCGCCACGGCCTGTTCGGGTCCGAGCGTCTCGAACGTGTAGACGCCTTCCTGCACCATCACCTCCTGGACCGTCTGGCCTTCCTTGATCACCGCCATCTTGTTACGTTGCCGGCGGTTCAGTTGACGCACCTCGTCGGCGTGGTGCACGGTCATGATGCCCATGCCATAGGTCCCGGCATCGGCCTTGACGATCACGAAGGGGTCCTGGGTGATACCATATTCCTGGTACTTCTCGCCGACCAGGCGCAACACCTCCTCGACGTTATGGGCAAGACAGTCCTCGCCCTCGCGTTTTTGGAAATCGATGCGTCCGCAGCGGCGGAAGATCGGGTCTATGAGCCAGGGGTCGATGTCGTTTAGTGCCCCGAACTCGATGGCGAGCGCCCGATATTGGGTAAAATGGTCGGATTTGAGGCGATTCCACCAGCCAAGCGACAGCGGCGGCATGACCGGCTGGGTGAGGCCCTGCAGGATCGCCGGGGGACCCGCGGACAAGTCATTGTTCAAAAGCACGAGACAGGGGTTGAAGTCCGGGATGCCGACGCGGTCCCCGGTGCGGGTGACCGGTGCCACCGGGATCGCACGCCCGCTCGCCAGCGTTATGTGCGTGGGCACCGCATCGCCCGTCAGCAGCGATCCGACGCGGACCTCGTAGCCGGCGCGCTCCAGGAGCATGACGAGCGCGCCGATGTTTTCCCAATAGAAGGTGTTGCGGGTATGGTTCTCCGGTATCAGCAGCACGCGCGCCGCGCGCGGGCACAGGCGTTCGACGGCGGCCTGCAGGGCCTGCACGCACAGCGGGTGGAAGGCCGGATTGAGGTTGTTGAATCCGGCCGGGAACAGGTTAGTATCCACGGGGGCGAGCTTGAAGCCGGCATTGCGCAGGTCGACCGACGTGTAGAAGGGGACCGGCGTTGTGAGCCATCTCTCATGAAACCACTGCTCGATCCGCGTTTCACGTTCCAAAAACCGCTCCTCGAGGGCCAATAAGGGGCCGGTCAGGGCGGTTGTGAGGTGGGGGACGGGCTGATGTATGGGCGCACAGCTCATGAGCGGACCTCGCAACGTGAAAGAAGGCGAATAGTGACACCATGCGTTAACGAAAGGAAAGGCGTGGGCGTCGTTTTCCAGGGCCGGGGTGCCAGGCGGCCTGCAGGCTGGAAATTTTATAGACCCCTTAAATGGATTTCGCGGCTCGCGTATGCTAGTAAATCAGGAGGGTGCAGAAAGAGACGCAGGAGCGGCTCAAAACGGCCGTCCGAAACGTAGCGGCGAGGATTCCCGTGAGTATCAAGGTTATGATAATCGATGACAGCAATACGATACGGCGGACGGCGGAGGCCCTTTTAAAGAAGGCGGGCTACGACGTCTACACGGCAGGGGATGGCTTCGAGGCCATGTCAGTCATCACCGACCGCCGGCCAGACATCATCTTCGTGGACATCATGATGCCCAGGCTAGATGGTTACCAGACCTGCCTTTTGATAAAGAATAATAAGAATTTCAAGCATATACCTGTCATCATGCTCTCCAGTAAGGATGGCTTGTTCGATAAGGCACGCGGACGGATCGCCGGATCCGAGGAGCATGTCAACAAACCCTTCACCCAGGAAGAGCTGGTGGAAGTCATTGCCCGGCATGTGCACTAGCTGGTCCGCAGTCGCAACGTCCTGCGATTTTGCATATTTAAGATAGAAAGGAGAGAAGCAATAATGGCGATTAAGAGTATTTTGGTGGTGGACGATTCGCCAACCGAGCTGCACCTCCTGCAGGAGATGCTGGGGCGGAACGGGTTCACGATCTCGACTGCGAGAAGCGGCGAGGAATGCCTGGAGAAGCTAAAAACCATGCGCCCAGACCTCATCCTCATGGATGTGGTGATGCCTGGCATGAGCGGATTCGAGGCGACGCGGACGATATCGAAAGGCCCGGCTACTGCCGGCATCCCGATCATCATCTGCACGACCAAGGGGCAGGAGACCGATAAGGCCTGGGGCCTGCGTCAGGGCGCGAAGGATTACATCGTGAAGCCGGTGGTGGAAAGCGTGCTGCTCGACAAGATTCGGGCGCTGTGAGCGATATCGCCCAGGATAGCGCCTTCGCGCTGCTCCTGCGGATGCAGGGCGAGGCGCGGGCGCATGCCCCGGGCCTGCCGGAACAGACCCAGGCCGCACCCTTGTGGAGCGGGCTTGGGTTCCGGCTCGCTAGCCTATCGTTGCTCGCATCACTTGACCAGGTCGCCGAGGTGCTGGTGCGGCCGGACGTCACGCGCGTGCCCGGCACGAAGCGTTGGGTGAAGGGTGTTGCCAACGTGCGCGGCTCGCTCCTCACGATCATCGATCTTGCGGAATATTTCGGGAAGGCGCCCGTGCCCATGGACGACAAGGCGCGCCTGCTCGTGATGCATGTCGGCGATTTTAGTACGGCACTTGTGGTTAACGAGGTTTTGGGGTTAAAGCATTTCGATGCCGAGCGGGATCGGCGCGACATCGCGGGGCTCGATAACGCTGTCCTCATGCATGTGCAGACCGCATATGCCCAGGACGATACGTTATGGGGCGTCTTTGATCTGCGTTCGCTTACGGAAAGCCTGACTTTTAAGCACGTGGCGGCTTGATGTCGTCGCGACAAGCGATCGGCTGCATATAAGAACGTTAACGAGGAACATCGATTATGGTGGCGAGACTATCCAAAAAGAAGGGGGTCGTTTTGGATCAGCCGACCGAAGAGCTGGCGTCCATGGGCGGCGGGCAAGGCGAACGGTTCGTCGAGGTGCAGCCGACACCCAAAAAACGCGTCAAGGCCGAGCGTGGCAAGAAGGGGCCGCTTGCCGGCCGCAGCATGACCGGCGTCTCGGTCCTGCTTTTGATGATGGTCGTGTCGCTCATAGGCGTGGCGATCCTGTTCGGTTCGGAGGCACAGCAGGCCAATCGCGACTCGAAGTATATCGAGCAGTCCGACCAGTTGCTCATGTTGTCGCAGCGTATCGCCAAGGATGCGGCGGCGGCGACGCTCGGCGAGGAGAGCGCGTTTAGTGACCTCAAACGCTCGCGCGCCGACTACCAGAACATCATCGACAGCCTGAAGAACGGCAGCACGGCCCTCGGCATACCGCCCACCCCGATGATGGTTCGGCCGGCACTCATGGCGCTCGATACCACCTGGCATGGCGTGCGTCATCACGTCGATCAGATCATAAAGCAGGAAGAGCCGGCGCTCATGATGCACGACTATGTGGCGACGGTGAACCAGACCGCGCCCATGCTGCTTGCGTTGTGGGACGAGATCGTGACGCGCGGCATGCGCGCCCATATGTCGCCTCGCCTGATCTATCTCGGGGCGCGTCAAGGCATGCTGAGCCAGCGCATCACGATGGAGGTGAATTTGTTTGCCGAAGGCGGCAGCGCGGCAGCGGTGGCGGCAGCGGAGTTCGGCGAGGACACGAAGCTCTTCAAGCAGACGCAGGCGCAATTGGCGTCGCAGCTTCCGGCGGTCACGCACGCCAAGTTCGTGCGCGCCGAGCACACCTTCGCGGCCATGGATGAGAGCGTGCAGGGCATTCTGGCCGACGCCGCGCCATTGTTCGTCGCGCAGCGCGCGGGCGCCGTGATCTTCCATACCAGTAACAAGCTGCTCGCGCAAAGCCGTGCCCTCGTGGGCGGCTATGTCGCACTTTCGCATAAGCGCCAGTTCGAGAAGTACGCCGGTTACGCCTTGGCGGGATTGTCGCTCGTGTTCCTATTGCTGCTCGGGCGCAAGCTCGTCGGCGACGAGCGGGTGCGCGCGCGCCAAAGCGCCAACCAGAACCGCGAGACGCAGGACGCGATCCTGAAGCTGCTAGACGAGATGGGCGACCTTGCCGATGGCGACCTGACGATTCAACCGCAGGTGACGGAGCAGATCACGGGCGCCATCGCCGACTCCATCAACTACGCCGTGAAGGAGATGCGCAACGTCGTGTATCGCATCAATACCACGGCGCAGGAGGTGGCGAGCGCCTCGAACCGCAGCCGCCGGACGGCGGCCGAACTGAACGACGCCGCCACGCGCCAGGCCGCGCAGATCCTGGCGACCACCGAGCGCATCCGAACCATGGCAAAGTCCATGGATGACATGTCGCAGAGCGCCGGACGGTCTGCGGAGGTGGCACAGGGCTCGGTGTTGACGGCCAAGCGCGGCGCCGAAGCGGTGCAGAACACCATCAAGGGCATGGATGAGATGCGCGAGCAGATCCAGGAGACCGCCAAGCGCATCAAGCGGCTCGGCGAGAGCTCGCAGCAGATCGGTGAAATCGTGGAGCTCATCAACGACATTGCCGAGCAGACCAACATCCTGTCGCTGAACGCCGCCATCCAGGCGGCCATGGCCGGAGACGCGGGACGCGGTTTCGCGGTGGTCGCGGATGAAGTGCAAAGGCTTGCGGAGCGCTCGGGGGCTGCGACCAAGCAGATCGCGGATCTCGTGAAGACCATTCAGGCCGACACCAACGAGGCCGTGAGCTCCATGGAGAAGGCCACGAACGGCGTGGTAGAGGGTACGCGCCTTGCGGACGCCGCGGGTCAGGCGCTCGGCCAGATCGAGTCGGTGTCCGAGCAGCTGTCCGGACTTATCGTGCGTATCGCCAAAGACGCGCGCGCGCAGTCCGAGGCTGCGACGACCGTCTCGACCAGCATGAGCGAGATCCAGGAGGCGACGGCGACCACGTCTGCGGGAACTCAGCAGACCGCCGAGTCCATCGCCAAGCTCTCCGATCTCGTGGGCGAACTGCAGGCATCGGTTGCGGGCTTCAAGCTGCCGGCTTGAGGGCTGGCGTGCCGGCCGGGGGTAAGATGGTCACCGAAAGCAGTATCGATCTCGGGACGCTGGGATGGGTCAAGGATGAGATAGACGAGACCCTAAAGCAGGCGCGGCTTGCGCTCGAGTCCTTCGTAGAGCATCGCTCCGACGAGGCCAAGCTCAGGCTCTGCGCGAGCTACCTCCATCAGGTCAGCGGGACCCTGAAGATGGTCGAGGTCGATGCCCTTGCGGATCTCATGGGCGAGGCCGAGGCCTCGGTGCAGGCCCTGCTTGCCACGACCGAACCTCCCCGCGAGGAGGCCCTGGAGCCGCTCGTGCGCGCCCTGCTGTTATTCCCGGATATTCTGGATCGAGTGCAAACCCGCGGCCTCGGCAACGGTCTTGACCTGCTGGAGCTCGCAAACGAACTGCGGGCCGTGCGCGGCGCCGAGCCTTTGCCCCCACAGGCCTTTTTCCGAGTGGACCTTTCACCACGACCGCCAGGGGTGGCGGCAGCCGACGATGCGGGATTCGTCGAGGCCTTTCGCCAACAGCGCTCGTTGTTTCAGGCGGCGCTGGTCCAGTGGCTGAAGGGCGTTGCCAGTAATGAGCAGCGGCGCAGCCTGCCGGACCTCGTGCACGGCTGGCGCGCACGGGCCGCGTTTGCGCCTCTCGCCCAGTGCCTGTGGGTGGCCGAGGCGTTTCTGCACCTTTTGATTGACGAAACCAACCCGCGTGTCGAGGACAAGAAGCTTATCTCGCGGTTAGACCAACTGCTCAAGCGGTTTGCCGATGGCCAGGACCGGGGCGGCAATCGGAGCGCCTGTGAGCGGTTGACGCGTGACATGCTGTTCGTACTACGCGAGGGTGTATCGTCCGATCCCGCGATCATGGCCGTCCGCGAGGCCTTCGATCTCGCGGCGCCAGCCAGTGACGAGCCCGCCGAGGCCTCCGTGGCCGCGCTGCGGTCGATTGCAAGCGCGCTCAGTCAGGAGATTGCGCAGGCCCAGTCGCTGCTGTCCCGTTGCTTCGATCCGCGGGACACGGCCGACGGCGCCGGTGACCATTTGGTACTGCTGCTCGACAAGATGGCCAAGACCTTCGCGACCCTCGAGGTCGCCCCGTTGGGCGGGCTTGCCTCGGCGATCGCCGAGGCCTGCCGGGCGCTTGCCGACGGACGCCTGCAAAAGTCGGGGGCCGTGGCCATGGCGCTCGCCCAGGGTCTCTTGCAGATCGAGAGCGCGGCGCGCGAAATTCCCTATGGTGCCTCCGGCTGGCGGGTGGGCATCGAGGAGCAGACCCGGGCGGTGGCGAACCTCGCATCGGTACCGGATACGAGTGGCATGGAGGTCTCCGAGGCGCCGCTGTCGGCGCAGGATAGGCGGCAACTGGTGGGGGCGGTATCCACCGAGATCCGCGCCAACCTCACGCGCATCGAGGAGGCATTTCTGGCGTTTGCCGCCTCCCCGCGGGATCGTGAAGGACTGGCGGAGGTACCGAGCCTGGCAGCGCAGATCGAGGCGGCCTTCCAGTTGCTGGAGGAGGGGCCCGCCGCCGACCTGGCAGGCGCCCTCCATGGCGCACTGAATCACTTGGCGCAGGGTGTGGTGACCCCCGCGGGGGCGTTCGCCGAGGCCCTGGCCGCCGCGGTCGCCGGTCTCGAGGCGCATGTCAACGGACTGGAGCGCGGTCGCCCCCTGCGCCCAGCCGAGCTTGCCGACCTGGCGCGGCCCTTGAACGATATCTTGCGCGAAGAGGCCCCTCACGAGGCCGCGCCGCCTGTGGCCGATAGGGGGCGGGCGCCGGTGGTGACGGCGCCGAGTCTCGCCATCGACCCCGAGATTCTGCCGGTATTTCTTGAGGATGCCCATCAGGCGGTGGCGCAGCTTGATGAGGCGATGGCGGCGTGGCGCGCCGACCCATCCGACGAAAATGCCGTGACCGTCACGCGTCGCGCGTTTCATACCCTGAAAGGCAGCGGACGCATGGTGGAGGCCGGCGAGATCGCCGAGCTCTCCTATGATGCCGAGATGCTTTTGAACAAGATCCGCGCCCGCGAGCGCACCGCCACCCCGGCCGCGCTTACATGGGTGGCGCGCGCCCATGAGGTAGTGCGGGACTGGGTGGTGGCCGTGGAGCAGGGGCACGGGCTTCCGGAGATGGCAATCGTGCGTAATGCCCTCCAGGCCCTGGCAGCGGGACGAGAGCCATCCGAGCTCGCGCCGGCACCGGCACCGGCACCCGTGTCCAACATGGCCGCCGAGGCCGTCACCTCGTTTGTGGAAAGCGAGGGGGTCATGGTGTTGTCCAGCGAGGATACCGCCGGCGCAGACGAGGCCCTGGCTTTTGGTGATGATGGGCCTGCGGGCGCCGCGCACGCCACCACGTCGCAACACGTATCTGCGCTTTTTGCCGATTCCTTGCTCCGCGACATCTTCGTCGCCGAGACGCGCGATCACCTGCGTGTGCTTACGGCCGCGCTTGCCGATGGCCCTGATTGCCCCGTGTCAGCCGACCTGTTGCGCGCCGTGCATACGATGCAGGGAAGCGCGCGCTCGGTGGCGCTCCTGGCCATGGCCGACTCATGCGCCGGCCTGGAGCGTTATCTTCAGGCCCGCGAAATCGATCAAAAACCTCTCGGCACCGAGGCCGCCGCCCTCTTGGGGCGTCTGGCCGTCGCGATCGAGGGCGTGCTTGCCGCCCTTGGCGACAACACCGATCCGGACGCGCCGCTTGCGGCCCTTGCGGAACATCTGGACGCGCTTACCCGCGAGGGCCCGCCGTCTCCTGGACTGACCTGGTGGCAAAAGAATTTGGCGTTGCAAGAGGGGGTGCGCGAGGCCGCTGAGCACGACGGGCAGGGCGTGCGCGAGGAGCCGGCCATGGGCGCGTCACCCGAGGAGCGGGCCAGTGATCCGGTCGAGCCCCTGGAGCCCATGGAGCCCGCGGTGCTTGCGGCAGCGGATGCACCACGCGAGTCGATCGACCCCGAGCTGCGCGCCATCTTCCGCGACGAGGCGCGCGATCTCCTGGATGGGCTCGAGGCGGCGCTCGTCCAATGGCGGGAGCACCGCGACCGCGACGACCTGCTCGATTCGCTAAAGCGGGTCCTGCACACCCTGAAGGGCGGCG
This sequence comes from Pseudomonadota bacterium, assembly GCA_021841585.1. Taxonomy (GTDB): domain Bacteria; phylum Pseudomonadota; class Gammaproteobacteria; order Acidiferrobacterales; family Acidiferrobacteraceae; genus Acidiferrobacter. Next base: position 30,357 of record JAKBUS010000006.1, read on the forward strand.
CACGCATGTGCGGGGCCGAGCGCATGGGCAATGTAGCGCATGCGACGGAAGACCTCCTGCGCCGAGTCGAGGATGGCCAGCAGCCGCGCGACGAGCGGCTGTTCGCGTTGCTGGATTCGGCGGCCGAGCATCTGGGCTTGCTTTATAGCGTCTTCGTATCGGGTCATGCCGGTTCCGGCAACGACGCCACGCAGGCCTTGGTGGCGAGCTTGTCGGATGAAAATCCGCGCGAGGAGGGGTTTGTCGCGCCGCCGCCGATTCCCGTGCCGGTGGCATCGCCCGCCGTCACGACCGTGGAGCAGCCGGCGCAAAACGACCCTGCCGAGGATCTTTTCAAGGCCGAGGCCGCAAGCCAAGTGCGCGTGCGGACCGCGCTTCTCGACCGGCTGGTGGCCTACGCCGGGGAAGTCAGTATCGCGCGGGCACGCATGGAGCAGCAGATCTTCAGTTTGAGGACGCATCTGGCGGAGCTAAACGGCAACGTCAAGCGCTTCCGGGATCAGGTCCGTGAACTCGAGATCCAGGCCGAGTCCCAGATCGTCTCGCGCGCCCGCATCGATGAGGGCAATGTCGCCCAGGATTTTGATCCCCTGGAGTTCGATCGCTACTCGCGGCTCCAGCATCTGTCGCGAGGCCTGACCGAGAACCTGCATGACTTGATCACCGTGCACGGCACGCTCGATACCGTGGTGAGTCAGGCGGAGACTGTCCTCCAGCAGCAGGCGCGGGTGAACACCGAGCTGCAAGAGGGCCTGATGCGCACGCGCATGGTGCGATTCGCCACCCAGGCCCACAGATTGCGACAGATCGTCCGGCAAACCGCCCGCGAGCTCAATAAGCGCGTCGAGCTTGTCCTGGCTGCCGCCGATGTCGAACTCGACCGCCATCTGCTGGAGCGCATGATCGGCCCGTTCGAGCACATGATCCGCAACGCCATCGATCACGGGCTGGAGACGACAGCCGAACGCGAGCGTCTTGGAAAGCGTCCGGTGGGTACTATTACCATACAGGCCGCCCAGGAGAGCGGGGAGATCGTGATTCGGGTGTCCGATGACGGCGCCGGGCTCAATGTCGAACGGATACGCGCCAAGGCCATCGAGCGCAAGCTCGTGCCGACGGCGGCGATGGTCAGTGATGAGCAGGTCATGCAGTTCATTCTGCTGCCCGGTTTCTCGACCGCCGCCCAGATCACCCACGTGTCGGGCCGTGGCGTCGGCATGGATGTCGTGCATAGCGAGGTCAAGAAGCTGGGGGGCGCGATCAGCGTCGATACTCAGGCGGGCCGCGGAACGACCTTCATCATACGATTGCCGCTCACTCTATCGATCGCCCAAGCGCTGTTGGTGGGGTGCAGTGATCAGATGTTTGCGATCCCGCTTACCGCGATCGTCAACATCGTGGAGGCGCCGGCGGGGGCCGTCATGGAGGCGCTGGCGAGTGACCACCCGAATCTGCGCTATGGAGGCCGGGACTATCCCTTCATGGATCTGGGGGCGCGCCTCGGTATCCTCCGCGGCGGCGGATTGCCGCGCAAGCTACCGGTCCTGCTCTTGCGGCTCGATACGCGAGAGGTCGCGGTCGGGGTGGACAGCCTGTTCGGGACCCGTGAGGTCGTGGTCAAGTCCCTCGGCCCGCAATTGGGCGAGATCCGCGGGCTTTTCGGGGCGACCATCATGGGCGATGGGCGCGTGCTGCTGATCCTGGACATCCCGGCACTGTGGAACGAGAGCGAGGGCCTGCGCGTGACCGCGATGCCCGCCGAGGCGCCGGTCATGGAGCGGCCGTATGTCATGGTGGTCGATGATTCGTTGACCGTGCGCAAGGTCACTACCCGCTTCCTGCAAAAGCAGGGTTACGATGCCGTGACCGCGAAGGACGGGATCGAGGCCCTGGAGCAGCTGCGCGATCGCATTCCGGACGTCATGCTCGTGGACATCGAAATGCCGCGCATGGACGGCTACGAACTCACCGCGCGGGTGCGCGCCGATGCGCGTCTGCGTCACGTCCCCATCGTCATGATCACGTCGCGCTCGGGGCACAAGCACCGTGAGCGCGCCATGTCGCTCGGGGTCGACGTCTATCTCGGCAAGCCCTATCAGGAGGAGGATCTGCGCCGGGAGATCGAGGTATTGCTGCGGCGGGGCCACTCATGACCGACCTGCGCCATTATCTGGAACTGCAGTTTGCCGGCCAGGTCTTCCTTATGCCCAACTTCCCGGACATCGTCATTGAGCCGCGCGAGAACATGCAGGTCGAGCGCAAGGGCCGGGCCGCGGCGTTGTTCATCGTTCAAGGCGCATCGTGGCCCGCCTATGCCCTGGGACCAGACTGGTCGCCGATCCCTGAAAGCCGCTGGACGCGGGCGGTATTCCTTGGGACCAGCGCGGCCCGGCCGGTCGGTCTGCTGGTGGACGGGCTGCGTCTCTTGCCAGCCGGTGATTTGCGCATCATGCCTTTCACGCCGCTTGGGCCGGCGCCGGTTCCAGGGCGACATCTATTCCCGGGGGCGGCGGTGGGCCGGAGCGGTCTGACGCTGGTATTGGCGATTGACGGTGTGGCGTCCTATCTGCGCGCATTGGAGGGTGACCATGGCCTTGGCTAGTAATCGTGTCCACGCCCTGTTGTTGCCCGTTTGCGACCGTTACCTGCTGGTGCCAAGCGCACTGGTCGCGGAGGTCGGGGTGGTCGAGACGCTGACGTCGCTCCCCTTGAGTCCGCCATGGGTGCTGGGCGTGATGAGCTGGCGCTCACAGCCCATTGTGGTGTGTGATCTGGGCCGCTTCTGGGGTCCCCCCGCCACGCTCGGACCCAAGTCGCGGGTGGCGGTCTTTTATCCGCTCCCGGGCCGCGCGCCGACGGAATTTTTTGCCATCCTGACCAATGCCGAGCCGCAGTCGCGGACGATCGAGACCCCCTCCGTGCTGCTTACCGATGAGGACGCCGTGCATCCTTACCTTGCGGTGTCGCTCGACATCGACGGGAAGCGCGCCGGTATCCCGGATCTGGCCGGGCTGAAGGAGCTTTTCTACGATCCGGTGGCAGCCAAGGCCCCTTGAGCGCCGTCCGGGCATCGGCGGCGCGGCAATCGCTAGACCATCATCGATCCGTAGCCCGAGTAAATAAGCTCGCGCCAGGCCTGGCTTGACGCAAGCTTCGTGCTTCAGTGTGGCGAAATCCGCCCCGGACAGCCCCATCCGCGCCCCGCCGTACAAAGTCGTGGCGCTGCCGGGCGGTCTGGGCGCGCGGCTGGGTGACGCGCCAAATGGCCTTGCGCGTGGCCCCGTTCATCCTATCCGGCCGCCCGGAAGACTGCCCTGCGACTTATGCCTTACCTCAAGTATAGACAGCGGTCGATCAAGGTGTGCCATAATGCAGCCCCCACGGCATGCCAGTTTGACGAGGCGCTATGGTCAGTACAGAAACCCCAGTGTGCGACTTCGGGCGGCCCGCCCCCGATTTTGCGCTGCCGGCCACCGACGGCCGCATCCTTAGTCTCGCCGATGTACGCGGTGAACGCGGCCTGCTCGTGATGTTCATCTGCAATCATTGTCCTTACGTGAAGGCGATCCGCGATCGCCTCATCCGTGACGCCGCGGCCTTGCGCGCGGAGGGCATCGAAAGCTGCGCCATCATGTCCAACGATCCGACGGATTACCCGGAGGACTCGTTTGCCAACATGCGGCGCATCGCGCAGGAATATCATTTCCCGTTCCCCTATCTGTACGACGAGACCCAGGAGGTGGCGCGCCGTTTCGGGGCGGTGTGCACGCCGGATTTTTTTGGCTATGGGGCCGATCTCACGCTGCAATACCGCGGCCGGCTCGATGCGAGCCGCAAGGAGGCGGTCGCCGACGCGCGCCGCGAGCTCTTCGAGGCCATGGTACAGGTGGCGCGCACCGGCCACGGCCCGCGTGAGCAGACCCCGAGCATCGGCTGCTCCATCAAATGGAAAGAGGCCTGAACCTTTGACCGTCGACCAGGACCTCGATCCTCGCACCCATTCCGCGCTCGAGGTCCTGGAGGGTCTCGTTCAAGAGGTCGCGCAGCGGGAGGTCATGCCGTTGTTTGGCGTAAGCTCTCCGCGGCTCAAGGAGGACGGCAGCCTTGTGACCGCCGCCGATACCGCGGTCCAGGCATGGCTTGCCAAGGAGCTGCGCATCCGCTGGCCGCAGTTCGCCATGCTGGGCGAGGAGATGCCGGAGGCCGAACAGCGCGTCGCGCTGCAGTCGGCGCACGGCGCATGGTGCCTCGATCCGCTCGATGGGACGACGAATTTCGTGAACCGGCTGCCGTTTTTTGCCGTGTCGCTCGCGTTGCTGCAGGACGGCGGGCCGGCTTTGGGCGTGGTTTATGACCCGGTGCGCAAGGAGTGTTTCAAGGCGTTGCGCGGCCAGGGCGCTTGGTTGAACGGTGAGCGCCTACACCCGATGAGCTGGTCGCCGGCATTGCGACGGTGCGTGGCGCTGGTGGATTTCAAGCGGCTAAAGCCCCACCTCGCGGGGCGGTTGGGCATCGACCCGCCGTACGGATCGCAACGTAATTGGGGCTCATGCGCCCTGGAGTGGTGCTGGCTCGCAGCCGGGCGCGCCCAGCTGTCCGTGCATGGAGGCCAGAAATTGTGGGATTACGCGGCCGGCAGCCTGATCCTTAAGGAGGCGGGCGGGATCGCCACGACGCTCGATGGCCACCCGTTGCCCTATGACGATCTCGTGCCGTCATCGACGCTTGTGGCGCGTTCCATGGACCTGTATGAGGCATGGCGGGCCTGGATCAATCATAATGCCGGATGGCGTTAGGGGTGCGACTATTGCCGAACAGGGGCAAGGTGAGGGAAAATACGCGGCTCTTGACCGCGGTTCGGTTCGTTGGACCGGCCCGGGCGGCAAATCGCATCCCTTTGGTGGGAGATTGGACCGCCAAGGGGATTTTTGTTGTTGGTGGGCGGAATGCTCGGGTAGCGCGACTAAAAAGCACATTCATTCATGGGTGGGGCGTGCGGTAAGGCAGGATCTGCCAAGCCGTTATGCCTGATCGAGGAGCAGTGAGATGCAAAAGAGACCGATCCTACTGGGGATCGTCGGTGATTCGGCGGCCGGAAAGACCACTATTACGAGCGGCATCGCAAAGGTTATCGGACAGGACCGCTGCACGATCATCTGCACCGATGACTATCACAAGTATAACCGCGTCCAGCGTGCCGAGAAGGGGCTGACGGCCCTGCATCCCGACTGCAATTATATGGACATCATCGAGCAGCACCTGAACCTGCTCAAGGATGGCAAGGCCATCTTGAAGCCGCATTATAACCATGCCACTGGTGATTTCGATCCGCCGTCTTATATCGAGGCCAAGGATTTTATCATCGTCGAGGGCCTGCTCGGGTTCTCGACCAAGGCAATGCGCGACGCGTATGATGTGAAGCTTTATCTTGCCCCGCCCGAAGAGCTGCGCTTCCAATGGAAGATGCGGCGCGACACGCAAAAGCGCGGGCACACGGCCGAGGCCGTGGCGAAGGAGATGAAGTTGCGCGAGCCGGATTCCGAGGCATTCATCCGGCCTCAGCGGAAGTGGGCGGACATGGTCATCTGTTTCTGGCCCCCCGAGAGCGACAAGGGGGAGACGGGAAGCCATCTGAACGCCTCCTTGGTTTTGCGCCCCACCTTGCCTCACCCCGATCTTTCCGATGTCCTGGAGCAGGGCGGCAATGGTATCCACATGGACCTCGACCGCGACATGGGCTTGCCGGTGGACCGGCTCGAGATCGACGGCAACATCTCCGACGAGAAGGCCAAGCGTCTGGAGGACCTGTTGTGGCGTCATATTCCGGGTGAACATCATCACCTGCGGCATGAGAGTATCGGCGATATCACGGGCACGACTGGCGAGAAGTTGCGGTCGCACCCGCTCGCGCTGACACAGCTCTTGATCGCTTACCACCTGCTGAAGGCCGCATCCGGTCATTACCAGTAAGGATTACTGTTCTTTTTGAGGATTAATCATGTCTGTGAAGCCCGAAAGCCGCTCGAAAGGGGCGGGTCAGGTCGACCCCCGCCGCCGTGAACTCGCCAATGCCGTGCGCGCCCTCAGCATGGATGCCGTGCAAAAGGCCAATTCTGGCCACCCGGGCGCGCCCATGGGCATGGCGGACATCGCCGAGGTCCTCTGGAACGATTACCTGAAGCACAACCCGGCCAATCCGGCGTGGGTCGATCGTGACCGCTTCGTGTTGTCGAATGGCCACGGTTCCATGCTGCTCTACAGCCTGCTGCACCTCACGGGCTACGCCCTGCCGATGGAGGAGCTGAAGCGCTTCCGCCAGATGGGGTCCATGACCCCCGGGCATCCGGAGTATGGCTATACGCCGGGCGTCGAGACCACCACCGGTCCCTTGGGCCAGGGTCTTGCCAACGCCGTGGGCATGGCGATTGCCGAGCGCGCGCTCGCAGCCGAGTTCAATAAGCCCGGGCATGAGGTCGTCAACCATCACACCTATGTGTTTCTCGGCGATGGATGCCTGATGGAAGGTATCTCCCACGAGGCCTGTTCGCTTGCCGGACACCTGGGCCTTGGCAAGCTGATTGGCTTTTATGACGACAACGGCATCTCCATCGACGGTGAGGTGCACGGTTGGTTTACCGACGATACCCCGAAGCGCTTCGAGGCTTATGGATGGCACGTCGTGCCACGTGTCGACGGCCATGACGCGCAGGCGGTGAAGGCGGCGATCGAGGCGGCTCGCAAGGTCACCGACAAGCCGTCGCTCATCTGTTGTCAGACGGTGATCGGCTTTGGGTCGCCCAACAAGGAAGGCAAGGAAGAGAGTCACGGGTCGGCCCTTGGCGAGAAAGAGGTTGCCGCCACCCGCGAGCGTCTCGGCTGGAAGTATGGGCCCTTCGAGATCCCGGATGCCATCTATAAGGGCTGGGATGCCAAGACCCGCGGCGATAAGGCCGAGGCCGATTGGCGCAAGGGCTTCGATGCCTACCGTGCCGCGCACCCGGAGCTCGCCGCGGAATTTCTGCGACGCATGCAGGGCGATCTGCCCAAGGATTTCCGCGCGCATACCGATGCCTATATCGCCGAGGTCAATGCCAAGGCAGCGACCATCGCCTCGCGCAACGCCTCCCAGAACACCTTGAACGCCCTGGGGCCGAAGTTGCCCGAACTCATGGGCGGGTCGGCGGATCTCGCGGGCTCGAACCTCACCTTGTGGGCCGGTTGCCGCGGCGTGTCGGCGGAAAATCCCGGCGGCAACTACATTTATTATGGCGTGCGCGAATTCGGCATGTCGGCCATCATGAACGGCATTGCCCTGCACAAGGGTTTCGTGCCCTATGGCGCCACCTTCCTGATGTTCTCGGAATACGCGCGCAATGCCCTGCGCATGGCCGCCCTCATGAAACAACGCGTGGTGTTCGTCTACACCCACGATTCCATCGGTCTGGGCGAGGATGGTCCGACGCATCAGCCGATCGAGCAGATCGCCACGCTGCGCATGATCCCGAATATGTCAGTCTGGCGTCCGTGCGATGCTGTCGAGTCGGCGGTGGCCTGGAAGGAGGCCTTGTATCGCGTCGATGGCCCCAACTCTCTCGTGTTCTCGCGGCAAAAGCTTACCCATCAGCCACGTTCGGCCGAGACCATAAAGCAGATCAGCCGGGGAGGCTATGTCCTGGCCGACGCAAAGGGAGGCGCCCCCGAGGCCATTATCATCGCCACCGGTTCCGAGGTTGGAATCGCGATGGAGGCCTGCAAGAAGCTTACCGAGGCGGGCCGCCGGGTGCGGCTCGTGTCCATGCCCAATACCGGGGTCTTCGATGCGCAGGATGAGGCCTACCGCGAGTCGGTTTTGCCAAAGGCCGTGACCCGGCGGGTGGCGGTCGAGGCTGGTGTTACAGGCTTTTGGCGCAAGTACGTCGGACTCGACGGCGCCGTGGTGGGCATCGACCGGTTCGGGGAATCCGCGCCAGCGGAGGCGTTGTTCGAGCATTTCGGCTTCACGGCGGCGCACGTCACCGAGACCGTCTTGTCTCTGCTGAAATAATTCGCGGGGCCGGGGGCGGCGGACAAGCTTGGAGCCGCCGCCCCGGACCCCCTTTCCGGATACTCATTCAATGGGAGATGGTGGTATGGCAATCAGAGTCGCGATCAACGGCTACGGGCGCATTGGGCGGAACGTATTGCGCGCCCTTTATGAGTCGAAGCGGAACAAGGAGATCGAAATCGTAGCGATCAACGATCTCGGGAACGCCGAGACCAATGCGCACCTTACGCAGTACGATACCGTCCACGGCCGGTTCGGCGGCACGGTTTCGGTCGATGGCGAATATATGATCGTGAACGGCGACAAGATCCGTGTCGTGTCGAATCGTGACCCGGCCCAGCTTCCCTGGAAGGATCTCGGGGTCGATGTCGTGCATGAGTGCACGGGCTTTTTCACCACCAAGGAGAAGGCCTCCGCGCATTTGAAGGCGGGCGCGAAGAAGGTCATCATCTCGGCCCCCGGCGGAAAGGATGTGGACGCCACTATCGTCTATGGCGTGAATCACGGCTCGCTCAAGGCCTCCGACACCGTGATCTCGAATGCCTCATGCACCACCAACTGTCTGGCGCCGCTCGTGAAGCCCTTGCACGACAAGATTGGCATCAAGCATGGCCTCATGACCACCGTGCACTCCTACACCAACGACCAGGTCCTGACCGACGTCTATCACAGCGACCTGCGCCGCGCGCGTTCGGCGACGCACTCGATGATCCCCACCAAGACCGGGGCGGCCGCGGCCGTGGGTCTTGTGTTGCCGGACCTGAATGGCAAGCTCGACGGCTTCGCGGTGCGCGTGCCGACGATCAACGTCTCGCTCGTGGATCTTACGTTTACCGCTGCGCGCAGCACGACCAAAGACGAAATCCACGCCATCATGAGGGCGGCGGCCGACGGGGAGCTGAAGGGCATCCTGAACTACAACGACAAGCCGCTCGTGTCGATCGATTTCAATCATGACCCCGCCTCGTCCACCTATGAGGCGACGCTCACGAAGGTCATGGAGGGGAATCTCGTCAAGGTCCTGGCCTGGTACGACAACGAGTGGGGATTCTCGAACCGCATGCTGGACACCACCGTAGCCTTGATGAAGGCGCGTTAAGAGGCCTCGGGAGACCGATATGACGATACGCAAGATGGCGGATCTCGACCTTGCCGGTAAGCGGGTCCTGATTCGTGAGGATTTGAACGTTCCGCTTGCGGACGGCAAGGTGGCCGATGACACGCGTATCCGCGCGAGTCTTCCGACGATCACCGAGGCGTGCGCCAAGGGCGGCCGGGTCATGCTCATGTCGCACCTCGGTCGCCCCGAGGAAGGCGTGGCGGATGCGAAGTACTCGCTCGCGCCGGTGGCAGAGCACCTAAGCGGTCTGCTCGGCAAGCCGGTACGGCTGGTTGCCAACTGGCTGGACGGGGTGCCGGGACTGAAGGACGGGGACGTGGTGTTATGCGAAAACGTCCGTTTCAACAAGGGTGAAAAGAAGAACAACGAGGACCTGGCCCGCAAGATGGCGGCCTTGTGTGACGTGTTCGTGATGGACGCCTTTGGCACCGCGCATCGCGCCCAGGCCTCGACCCATGGGGTCGCGAAGTACGCGCCTGTCGCGTGCGCGGGCCCCTTGCTCGCCGCCGAGCTCGACGCCCTTGGGAAGGCCCTTCATAGTCCCAAGCGACCGATGGTCGCGATCGTCGGGGGCTCTAAGGTTTCGACCAAGCTCGTGGTCCTGGAGAGCCTCGCAAAGCGCGTGGATCAGTTGATCGTGGGCGGCGGCATCGCCAACACCTTCATGGCCGCCGCCGGCCTGCCGATCGGCAAGTCGCTGTCCGAGCCGGATCTGGTGGATACGGCCAAGCGCTTGATACAAGAGATGAATGCGCGCGGCGCCTCGATTCCGATCCCGGTGGATGTAGTGTGCGGCAAGGAGTTCGCGCCCGATGCCAAGGCGACGTTGAAGAACGCCAAGGACGTCGGTCCCGACGACATGATTTTTGACGTGGGACCCAAAACCGTGGGGCTGTTCGCCGACATCCTGCGCAAGGCCGGCACGATCGTCTGGAACGGGCCGGTCGGGGTCTTTGAGTTCGACCAATTCGGCGGTGGTACACGCGCGTCGGCGCAGGCAATAGCAGAGAGCGATGCGTTTTCGATTGCGGGTGGCGGGGACACCCTCGCGGCGGTTGCCAAATATGGCGTAGCGGACAAGATTAGCTACATATCGACCGGTGGCGGGGCGTTTCTTGAGTTTCTCGAGGGCCGGACGCTTCCGGCGGTGGCCATACTGGAAGAGCGGGGCGCCACTTGAAACGGCGACCCGGGCGGGCGGCGGTAGGCGGGTGAGTGGAGTAAGGGAGATTATGGGCAAGTATGGCAGGATGGCGACGGTAGATACCGTCGCCAAGTGGTAATCATGCAGCGGCGAACGAAGATCGTGGCAACCCTTGGTCCAGCCACGGATGATCCCAAGGTCCTCGATAAGCTGATCGAGGCCGGGGTGGATGTAGTGCGTCTCAATTTCTCCCATGACTTGGCCGAGGTCCACAAGCAGCGCGCAGAGTTAGTGCGCGATCGCGCGCAGGCCCACGGGCGGCAGATCGGCGTTATTGCCGACATGCAAGGCCCTAAGATCCGCATCGGGCGCTTCAAGGGCAAGCGCGTGCGGCTCGAGGAGGGACAGAGGTTTGTCATTGACGCGGAGCTGCCGTTGGATGCCGGCGATGTGACGCGCGTGGGGTTGACCTATAAGGCGCTGCCGAAGGATGTCGCGCGCGGCGCCACGCTTTTGCTGGATGATGGGCGCATCGTTCTGTGGGTCGATGAGGTGAGCGGCGCCGAGATCGTGTGCCGCGTCGTGGTCGGCGGCGAGCTGTCCGACAACAAGGGAGTGAATCGCCAGGGCGGCGGCTTGTCCGCGCATGCCTTGACCGACAAGGACAGGGAGGATATCAAGTCGGCGGCACAGATTCAGGCCGACTACGTGGCCATATCGTTCCCACGCAATGCGAAGGATATCGAGGAGGCGCGTACCCTGCTGCGCGCCGCTGGTGGTACCGGCGGAATCGTCGCCAAGATCGAGCGCGCCGAGGCCGTGGAGGCGATCGAGGAGATCATCCGCGTGTCCGATGCCATCATGCTCGCGCGTGGTGACCTGGGCGTGGAGATCGGGGACGCGGCCTTGCCGCCCGTTCAGAAGCGCATCATTCGCCTGGCGCGCAAGATGAATCGAGTGGTGATCACGGCGACCCAGATGATGGAGTCGATGATCGAGAACGCGATTCCCACGCGCGCCGAAGTGTCCGATGTGGCCAATGCGGTCCTAGATGGGACGGATGCCGTCATGTTGTCGGCGGAGACGGCCACCGGCAAGCACCCGGTGGCGGCGGTCGCGGCCATGGATCGGGTTTGTCGCGAGGCGGAGAAGGAGGACGAGGCGGTGTTTTCCATGCACCGCATGTCGAATCATTTCGAGCGCGTCGATGAGGCGATCGCGATGGCGGTCATGTACAGCGCCAACCATCTGCCCGTACGCGCCATAGCCTCTCTGACGGAATCCGGATCCACGCCGCTTTGGATGTCGCGCATCAGCTCGGCGGTGCCGATCTATGCCTTGACGCCGCATGTGGAAACCCGTAGAAAGGTGACACTCTACCGTGGCGTTTATCCCGTGGGGTTTTCCCTGACCTCCACGGATCCCGAGCGTATCATGACCGAAGCCATCGACGAGCTGCGGCGACGTGGCGCCGTTCGGGACGGTGATCTCGTCATTCTCAGTATCGGGGAGCCGTTGGCCAAGCCCGGTGGCACGAATACGATGAAGATCGTGCGCGCCGGTGACTTCGCGGCCATCGGCTGAATTCGTTTCACTAGGAATCTTTAAGGAGAAGACAATGTCCCTGGTATCTCTGCGCCAACTACTGGATCATGCCGCCGAGCACGGCTACGGCGTGCCCGCCTTCAATGTGAACAACATGGAGCAAATACAGTCGATCATGCAGGCCGCGCAGGAGGTCGACAGCCCGGTGATCGTGCAGGCGTCCGCTGGGGCGCGAAGCTACGCCGGCGAGCCGTTTTTGCGCCATCTCATCCTGGCGGCTATCGAGCAGTACCCGCATATTCCGATCGTCATGCACCAGGACCACGGCGCAAGCCCGGCGGTATGCCAGCGCTCGATACGTTCGGGATTTAGCTCGGTGATGATGGATGGTTCCTTGAAGGACGACATGAAGACGCCTTCGAGCTACGAATACAATGTCGATGTCACGAGCCGCGTGGTGGACATGGCGCATGCCGTCGGCGTGTCGGTGGAAGGAGAGCTTGGCTGCCTGGGCTCGCTTGAGTCTGGCATGGCGGGCGAGGAAGATGGTTCGGGCGCCGAGGGCAAATTGTCGCACGACCAGCTCCTTACCGATCCCGAGCAGGCGGCGGATTTCGTGAAGAAGACCAAGGTGGACGCGCTTGCCATCGCTATTGGCACGAGTCACGGGGCGTACAAGTTCTCGCGGCCGCCGACGGGCGACATTCTCGCCATCGAGCGCATCAAGGAGATTCATAAGCGCATCCCCGACACCCATCTCGTCATGCATGGCTCGTCGTCGGTGCCGCAGGATTGGCTGAAGATCATCCACGAGTTCGGTGGGGATATCGGCGAGACCTACGGCGTGCCGGTGGAGGAGATTCAGGAAGGAATCAAGTACGGTGTGCGCAAGGTCAATATCGATACCGACTTGCGGCTTGCGATCACCGGCGCGATCCGCCGCAGTCTCGCCAAGAATCCGAAGAATTTCGATCCGCGGAAATTCCTCAAGGATTCGGTGCAGGCCGGCAAGGATATTTGCAAGGCGCGTTACGAGGCCTTCGGTTCGGCGGGCAAGGCCTCCAAGATCCGCGTCATTGATCTGGAAGACATGACCAAGCGCTATGCCAAGGGTGAACTGAACCCGCGCGTGAATTAGTAGATCGCGCCGCCAGCCAAAGCCCCGCGGGTCCAACGGCCCGCGGGGCTTTTTTATCGGTGCGCCCGACCGCTCGATCGCGCGTATCGTTGCGCTTTCGGCGGGGCGCCTCGCCCCTGTCAATGCGTGGCCTTTTCATGGCATACTCGGACCATATGGTCAGATAGGGAGATGTCGTGACCTTTGACCCCCAAAGCTACGTTCCGATCAGAACCCTGTCCAAAACGATCGACGCGGCCTGCTACAATCGCATATCGTTGGCGCTGGCGCGGCTGGGCGATTCCCTGAGTGTCGAGATCAGTCCGCTACGCATGGTCATGCGCGTGGAACGCCGGTTCTGGGTGGCGCGCTCGCTCGTCAATGAAATCCCGCTTATAGCGTGGGTGAATTTTCGGGTCGGCGGCCGTGGCCTGCACGAACCGGTGCCATGTCAGGTGCGTCTTTATCATTTCCATGCGAGCCTTTTGATGGGCCATGCCCCGCAACTGCTCGCCAACAATCTCGATGAGCGATTGGAGCGATATACCAGCCGCCTTCGCGGGCGGTCGCCGGCGGTGACGCCCTTAATGCGGGGCGAGGGTCCGAGCCCGCGCCGTGGCGCCTAAGGCGCCGACTTGCAGAGATGTGACTACAGGAGGTGAGATTCATGATAGACAATGGGCAGGTGGCTTACGGGTTCGATGTCGAGGTGGCGGGGGACTTCGAGGCGGTGCGGGGGCGGGTGGTGGAGGCGCTCAAGGGGCAGGGTTTCGGGGTCCTGACGGAGATCGACGTCAGCGCCACGATGAAGGCCAAACTCGGCCGGGACATGCCGCGCTACAACATACTCGGGGCGTGCAATCCCGTGCTGGCTGACAAGGCGATCTCCGCGGAACCCGATATCGGCCTGTTGCTTCCCTGCAATGTGGTCGTGAGCGAGACCCCAAAGCAGGGGACGACGAAGGTATCGTTCATGGACCCGGTGTCGGTTTTGGCGATCGTCAACAATGCGCGCGTCACCGAACTGGGGTGGGAGGTGCGCGCCAAGCTCGAGGCGGTGCGCGACGCGCTGGGATCGGCCTCCTAACGCTCGCGGCTCATGGCGCGCGCCGCCCGCGCGCACGGCCTCCTCGGCAGTCCTTGAATTCGGTGCGCGTCACGCGCCCGTCGCGCAAGACGTCGCATCGCCGGAAATGGCGGGACAGGGTCGGACTGTAATGCTTGGCCTGGGCGCGGGTGATGGAGCGGCGCCCATGGGCGATGGCATTGAAGCACGCCCCGCTTGCCCCACCCGCGCCGCTTAAGCCCCGATCGGCTGTTCGTGGTCCGCGCAAGCGGGCTTGGGCCCATCATGGCGCCGCTGTCGGGGGTCGCGGACGACGCTTTGTTCGGCGACCCATGCACATTTCCGGACTGCGCCAGGGTCCCCATGGGGGGCGCCCGCCAGAGCCAGCAAGGCTACGACGATAAATCCTTTCGTGGGGTGGTCTCCGAGTCATGTTGCCGGGGGTTGCGCACCAGCCCTCCGTGAAGGGTTTGGGCAGCAGACCTTAACCTAGATCGCCGCCTACGCGTCACCACTCAAGGTCGGAGAAATGATGGCGGTGAGATCGTGAATGTCTGTCGCGACGATGCGGCAATCCACGAGGTCTCCCGGTCGGGCGTTCCCCGCGGCGATATGGATCACGCCATCGATCTCGGGGGCCTCGGCATAGCTGCGGCCGATGAGGCCGTCTGCGGTCCGTTCATCGATCAATACTCGGCAGCTCTGGCCGATGCGCGCCCTCAGGCGTTCGGCGCTCAAGGCCTCCTGGCGGGCCATGAGCCGTTCGAGACGCTCGCGCTTGATCTTCTCCGGGACGGGGTTCGGCAAGGCATTGGCCGCCGCCCCCTCCACCGCGGAATAAGCGAATGCCCCAAGGCGGTCGATGCCGGCCTCTTCCACGAACGCCAGCAAGGTGTCGAATTCGGCCTCGGTCTCGCCGGGAAAGCCTACGATAACGGTGCTTCGCAAGACGAGGTCAGGGCGCGATGCGCGCCATGCCTTGACGCAGGCGCTCGGATGAGCGCGCCCCGCCGGCCGGCGCATGGCGGCCAGTACCCGCGGGTGCGCATGTTGGAACGGGACATCGAGGTAGGGCAGCACTCCGTCGATATCGAGGAGCGGAAGGATCTCCTCCACGCTCTTGTAGGGATAGACGTAGTGTAGCCGCACCCATATCCCGAGCCTCGCAAGTTCCGCGACCAGCCCCGGGAACGACATCTTGACCGGGCGACCGCCCGCAAACCCCACGCGATGCCGCAGATCGGTGCCATAGGCGCTGGTGTCCTGCGAGACGATCAAGAGCTCCTTGACACCGGCCTCCACCAGGCGCTCGGCCTCGGCGACGATATCACCCACTGGACGACTGACCAGGTCGCCACGCAAGGAGGGGATGATGCAAAACCTGCAGCTGTGGTTGCAGCCTTCTGATATCTTCAGGTAGGCGTAGTGGCGCGGCGTCAGCTTGATGCCTTGCGGGGGGACGAGATCGACGAACGGGTCGTGAGGTCTCGGCAGATGCGCGTGCACGGCGGCCATGACCGCCGGCTCATCGTGCGGTCCGGTGACCGCCAGGACCTCGGGGTAGCGTTCGCGGATGAGGTCGGCCTTCGCGCCCAGACAGCCCGTGACGATTACGCGCCCGTTGTCGCTTATGGCCTCGCCTATCGCGTCGAGGGATTCCGCGACGGCGGTGTCGATGAACCCGCAGGTGTTGATGATGACGAGGTCGGCATCATCGTAGGAGCTGGCGGTGTCGTAGCCCTCGCTCTTTAACCGCGTCAGTATCTGTTCCGAGTCGACCAAGGCCTTGGGGCAGCCGAGGCTTACAAAACCGACCCTGGGGGTCGGGGAGGACGGACGCGGCATGGGAGAGGTCTCGGAAAGGGCCTTATTCTACAAAACCAGGGCGCGTTCAGTGGGCGCCGACGAGGGCCACGAAGATCGTGACCAGTCCAAGCCCCATGTTGATCCCGACCAATCGGCGGATCTGCGCGAGGGCATGCCCAGCCTTTACAAAATCGCCGTTCTCGACACCCTGGCGCAGGCGCCGGTAGGGGGCGAAATAGACGTGCAAGTACAACAAGATCATGAGGATCCCGAGCACCTGCATGATGTTCACGAATGGAGGTAGCGTCGCCATGCCCCCGAAGCTGGTGATGGCCAGGTAGTAGCCGCTCGCGGGCAACACGGCGACCGCGGCCCATACCCATGGGAAAAAGCGGCCGAACGTTCGTGACCACAGGGCAAGCCTGTGGGGCGTCTCGAGCGGTTGCGCGGCGGGCCGCAGGATCACGTACGCAAAGAACATGCCTCCCACCCATAGCATGGCAAGTAGTCCATGGATCGCGATCAGATAAGACATATGGCGCACCCTCGGCTAAAATCCCCCCTCATACGCAAGTCCGCCGTGGCTGTCAATCACAAGCGCCCCGCGCGGTCCGGCTATCGGCCTTTGCCGGTCGTTGTCACCAAATTGTCATCTCCACGCCAAACGCAGGTCATACTGGGACGTCATCGTGGCACCTTTACGGAGGACTGGCGATGACTCTTCAGTATTTGATCCATCTCGCGAACTATTCGGATGGCGTGCTCTACCTCATGGTCGTGATTCTCACGATCGCGCTCGCGGTCATCATTGATCGCTCGTGGTATCTGCGGCGCACGCTGCTCGTGGGCAACAGTCTCGTCGAGCGGCTCGGCGCCCACAAGGAGATGACGCGTGCGCAGTTGGCGGCGCTGGCGGCCACCGCCCCCGGCCTTCCAGAGGCCGTCCTGCTCGATGTGGCGGCCCGCCACATGGGGGTCACGAGCGGCGAGCAGCTCGCCAATCGGCTCGATGAGGCGACCCTCCGCCTGGCCCCGGCCCTCGACAAGCGTTTGTGGGTCCTCGATACCGTCGTGACCCTGGCGCCGCTCCTGGGGCTATTTGGGACCATCGTGGGCATGTTCCACGCGTTCTCCGTGCTGTCGGCGCCTGGACATGCCCCCACGGCCGTGACCGGCGGCATCGCCGATGCCCTAGTGGCCACCGCCTCGGGGCTGTTCGTGGCGATGACCGGTCTGCTCGCCTTCAACGGCCTCAATAACAAGGTGCGCGTGGTCTTGCATCAGCTCGATATCGTCAAGACCATGCTCTTGAATCGCATGGACGGCGCCCCGGTCAACATCGCCTCCGATGGCGAGCCCGCGGTCGACCACGGCACGTCCCGCGCGCGCATGGCGAAATCCTCATGAGAATGCGGTATTTCGAGACCAAGAAAGGTCGCATCGAGCTGATCCCCATGATCGATGTGATGTTTTTCCTGTTGGTCTTTTTCATGATCCTGACCCTGCGCATGATCCCTGATCACGGTCTCGGGCTTGCCCTGCCACAGGCCAGCACCGCCAAGGTGCTCCCTCGGCCGCAGATCCTGATCAGTTTGACGGCGAATGGGGTGGTGCATGTCCAGGGCCATGTCGTTGCGCGCTCCGCCTTGAAGAGCCTGCTGTCGCGGCGCGTGGGTGGACGGCGCGCGGATGTCACCATAGCGGCCGCCAAGAACGTGCCCTTTCAGGATTTCGTGGCGGTCATGAGCGCGGCACGCAAGGCCGGCGTGGCCAGCATCGGCATTGCCGCGCATCAGCGTTGATACGGACGGGAAGGGTCTCATGAGTGCTTCATCGCTGCCTATCGTCTCGCCCATGCCCGAAAAGCGATTTTCGTTCCTGCGGGCGACGCTCTTGGCGGTGGCCCTCGAGGGGCTCTTGTTCGCAGGTCTCCTGGTCGTGGCGCATCCGCGGCCCAAGACCGTGGGCTTGCGCCGCAAACCCATGGCCGTGCACTTTGTCACCCTGCCCAAGCCGCCTCCGCCGCACGTCCAGCCCAAGCCGCCTCCGCCGCGTCCGGTGGTCCGGCCGAAGCCCCAACCCACGCCGCCCAAGCCCCGACCGGTCGTGCATCATCGCCCGGTCCCGTTGCCGAGGCCCGTGAAGAAGATGCCGCCACCGAAGCCCAAGGTCGCGCCGCGTCCTACTCCGCCTCCACCCCCACCGCCCTCCAAGGCGGTCGTGGCGCAGGCCGTCGATCGTTACGCGGTAATGCTGCGCGCGCGCATCCAGCAGGGGCTCGTGGTGCCGACGCGCGTGGCGGCGCTGCGATTGTCCGGTAAGGCCGTGGTGGCCTTCGAATTGACCCCCGCGGGCCAGCTGTTGTGGGCGCGCATCATGCGGTCGAGCGGCATCGGCGCGATCAACCGGGCGGCTTTGGCGGCGGTACGGGATCGCAGCTACCCGGCGTTTACAAAGAGCATGCCCCACCGTCCGACGGTGTTTCGCGTGCGCGTGGGCTTAAACGACGGGCGGGATCGCTACTAGGGAGTGGTGTTCGCGCACAGCGCCTGCCCGGCGGCGCGGTCCAGCCAAAACTCGACGGGCGCCTGAGCGATGAGCCGCGCAAGCGGGGTCTCGGCGCCGGGCGTCAGGCTCGCGCGCAAGGCATCCGCCTTGGCCGATCCGCACGCCAGGACGATGCGCCGCCGCGCTGCCGCCAAGGCCGGCAGGGTCAGGGTGACGCGGGCGATGCGATCCGCGGTCGCGGGCACCGCCTCGGCGATACGGGTGGTGACAAGCGGCATCCCGGGAAACAGTGAGGCGATATGGCCGTCCGGCCCGAAACCCAACAATACGATGTCGAGGGCCCGCCCCCCCGCCGCTGCGCGTCTCAGGAGGTCGTCGTACGCGTCCGCCGCCGCTTGCGCGCCTAGCTCGCCTTGGATGCGATGGATGAGCGCCCCAGGCGGGGCCTTTGCGAGCCACGGGAGATGGGCGAGACGATAGTTGCTGGCCGGGTCTTTCGGATCGACCGCACGCTCATCGCTGAAAAAGATCTCGAGGGCCTGCCAGGGGAGTGTGTCCGCGCGGCGCCCCAACTCCTCATACAGGCCGCGCGGGGTGGACCCGCCGGCGAGCGCCATGCGTAATGGCCGGGCATGGGCCCAGGCGGCCTGGATCTCGACCTCGAGTCGATCGGCGAGGGCGCGCGCCAGGGCCCGGTCGTCGTCGGCGATGGTAAAGATCATGATGATGGCACCGGCGGGTCGAGGGGGTGCCATGCGCGGCCGTCGGCGCGTATGAGCGCATCGGCCTCTTCAGGCCCGTCGCTGCCAGCCGCATAGTTCGGAAAGGCAGGGGCCGGATCTTGCGCCCAGGCATCGAGGATCGGGGTCACGAAGCGCCACGCCTCTTCGACCGAGTCGCGGCGCGCGAACAGCGCCGCGTATCCGCGCATGACGTCGGTCAGAAGCCGTTCATAGGCGAGCGGCATCTCCCCATCGTAATGATTGCCGTAAGTAAAACGCATGCGTGCATGGTCGACATGGGCCTCATTGCCGGGGGCCTTGATGCCAAAACCGAGGCTGATGCCCTCGTGGGGCTGAATGCGCAGTACCAGCCGGTTGGGCTCTATGCGCGAGCACACCTGGTCCTGCCCGAAGAGGCAAAACGGGATCTGACGGAACTGGATCACCACCTCTGTCGAGGAGTGCCGCAAGCCCTTGCCGGTGCGGATATAGAAGGGCACACCCTGCCAGCGCCAGTTGTCGACGAATACCCGCAGCGCCACATAGGTCGGGACCGAGGATTGGGGATCTACCCCGGGCTCGGCCCGATAGGCCTTCAGCGCCCCATCCGTGCTCTCTCCATACTGGCCGCGCGCGGTGGCGGCGGCGACGTCCTCGCGACCGGTGAAACGCCGTAGGGCACGGAACACCTCGGTCTTTTTGTCGCGCACCGCGTCGGCATCGAAGGATAGGGGGGGCTCCATCGCCACCAGGCTCAAGACCTGCAGCAGATGGTTTTGCACCATGTCGCGCAGGACACCGGTCTCTTCGTAGTAACCCCCGCGCCCCTCGATGCCCAAGGTCTCCGCGGCCGTGATCTGGACGTGGTCGATGTGGATGCGGTTCCAGAGGGGCTCGAATATGGCGTTCGCGAACCGGAACACCAGGATGTTCTGGACGGTCTCCTTGCCGAGATAGTGATCGATCCGATAGACCTGATCCTCGCGGAACACGCTGGCGATCTCATCGTTCAGGGCAATCGCACTGTCGAGGTCGCGGCCGAAGGGTTTTTCGACTATGAGGCGCGTAAACGGGTTGTCGTCGACCTTATTGATCATCTCCGCCCCCTGAAGCTGACGGACGAGTAGCGGATAGCTGCTCGGCAAGGTCGCGAGGTAGAAGACGCGGTTTCCCTGGGTGTCGTGGCGGTGGTCGATTTCGCGCAAGGACATGTTCAGCCGCTGGAACAAGGTCTGGTCGGTGAAATGCCCGGCCTCGTAATAGAGGCGCTCGGCGAAGCGCCGCCATTGTTCGTCATCCGGGGGGCTTGCGCAAAACGTGGTGCAGGCCTCGCGCATGAGTGTCCGGAACTGGTCGTGCGACAAGGGTCTTCGGCTCGCGCCCAGGATCGCGAAGCCCTTGGGGAGCAGGCCCTTGGCGTGGAGCCGAAAGAGCGCCGGCACGAGTTTGCGCCGGGCGAGATCGCCGGTGGCTCCGAATATGAGGAGTACGCAGGATTGTGGGACTTCTGTCATGGCTTGACCTCTGCCTTGGACGCCAGGGGGCGTCTGCCAGGACGCCGCATCCGGGTTCTCGTCATTGTGAACGGTCGGGCGTCGCGCGCGGCCCGCCGGCTGGGCGTATCGCCGCCCCGTCGGGCGGCTCGCCCGACGGGGCGCCAATGGGCCTCGGCCCGCACCGCCGGCCGGAACGCTTCCCTACCGGAACCATAGAGCAGCCTCGCGCCCACGTCGAGGGCTTGGCGCGGGTGCTGCAAATCGGCGCGCTATCGGGTACATTGCCGACTTTAGCTTTGGGGCCATGCATGCGCGACTTCAAGATTGCACCTTCGATTCTTTCAGCCGACTTCGCCCGTCTCGGCGAGGAGGTCCATTCCGTGCTGGCGGCGGGCGCGGACATCGTCCACTTCGATGTCATGGACAACCATTATGTGCCCAACCTGACGATAGGCCCACTGGTGTGCGAGGCCCTGCGCAAGAACGGGGTCAAGGCCGACATCGATGTGCATCTCATGGTCAAGCCCGTCGACCGCCTCATCCCGGATTTCGTGAAGGCCGGGGCGACCTACATCACCTTCCATCCGGAGGCGAGCGAGCATATAGACCGCTCCTTGAGCCTCATCAAGGATAGCGGCTGCCGGTGTGGTCTCGTATTCAACCCCGCGACGCCCCTTTCCTATCTGGATTATGTCATGGACAAGGTCGATATGATCCTGATTATGTCGGTCAATCCCGGTTTCGGAGGCCAAAGTTTCATCCGTTCCTCGCTCGACAAGCTGCGCGCGGTGCGCGCGCGTATCGATGCCAGCGGGCGTCCGATACGGCTCGAGATAGACGGCGGCGTGAAGATCGACAACATACGTGAGATCGCGGCCGCCGGCGCCGATACCTTCGTGGCCGGTTCTGCGATCTTCGGCACGCCCGACTATCGGGCCACCATTAACAAGATGCGTGAGGAGCTTGCGAAGGCATGACCACCTTCCCGCTGGCGGCGCTCCTGTTTGATCTGGACGGTACTTTGGTCGATACCGCCCCCGATCTTGCCGATGCCGCCAATCACATGCTGACAAGGCTCGGGCGTCCACCGCGCGACGAGGCGACCGTGAGCGGGTGGATCGGGGATGGGGTGCCGCGGCTCATCAAGAGGGCCTTGACGGGCGAGCGCCTCGGCGAGCCTGATGCGGCGCTCTTCGAGGAGGCGCAGGCCCTCTATGACGCCTATTACGAGACCCATGTCGCTGATCGCAGCCGCCTGTATCCGGGCGTCGCTCGGACCCTGGCGGACCTGCGCGCCGAGGGGTTCCGCATGGCCTGCGTCACTAACAAGGCCGGGCGTTTCGCGCGCCCCTTGTTGCAGGCCGTGGGTATCGCGGACTATTTCGATGCCGTGCTTTGCGGCGATGAGCTTGCGCGCACGAAGCCCGACCCCCTGCCGCTCGTGACG
The DNA here is from genome assembly GCA_021841585.1 of Pseudomonadota bacterium. Taxonomy (GTDB): domain Bacteria; phylum Pseudomonadota; class Gammaproteobacteria; order Acidiferrobacterales; family Acidiferrobacteraceae; genus Acidiferrobacter. The sequence continues at coordinate 52,372 of JAKBUS010000006.1, forward strand.
GCCTGCGAGCGCCTGGGCGTCGCTTGTGACGGCGCGGCGTTGGTGGGGGATTCCGGAAACGATATGCGCGCGGCGAAGGCCGCCGGCATGCCGGCACTGGCGGTCGCTTACGGTTATCACCACGGCGTCGACCTCTTGGGGCTTGGCGCCGCGGCCGTGGTCCCGACGTTCGACGGCGTCCGGAATTTCCTTCGCTTCGAGGGGCGCTTCTTGCGCGCGAAGGCCCTGCCATGACAGGCCTCGGCCGTCGATGGCGCCTTAAGGGAACGATGACCATCCCGTACCCCTTGAGGAATCACTATCATGCCAGAAAAGAGCCGTTTGAGATTTGATGCCGTGGGCGGCCGTTTCGCCCCCGTCATTCGCGAGGTACCCGCCGACCTTGATACCCCGTTGAGTTGTTACCTGAAGCTCGCGCAGGGCCGGTATTCTTATTTGCTCGAGTCCGTCCATGGTGGCGAGAAGTGGGGCCGATATTCCCTGATCGGCCTGCCCGCGCGGATCTGCCTGCGCGTGTTCGGGCGCGAGGCGACCGTCGAGCGTGACGGGGTCGCGATCGAGCGGGGGCGGACCGAGGACATCCTGGCCACGGTGCGGGCCTTCAAGGCGCGTTTCGAGGTGTTGCCGGATGCGGCCCTCCCGAAGTTTCATGGGGGACTGGTCGGGTATTTCGGATACGAGACGATTCGCCACATCGAGCCGACCTTAGGCGAAAACCCGAAGCCCGACGAGATCGGTGGCCCCGATACCTTGTTCCTGGTGAGCGAGGAGGTGGTCATTTTCGATAACCTGCGCGGCACCTTGTCCTTGGTCGTGCACGTCGATATCGCCGAAGGCGAGGCCGGCCGCTCGCGCGCCGAGCGGCGCCTCGATGAGCTCGAGAGGGCCCTGCACGAGCCCATCGCCACGCCGATGCCCCACCCCGGATCGTTGCGGGCCGTGCGCGAGGAGGACTTTGTTTCGGGGTTCACGCAGGCGGGTTTCGAGGCGGCGGTCGAGCGTTCGCGTGAATATATCGCCGCCGGCGATATCATGCAGGTGGCGCTGTCGCAGAGGCTTTCGGTGCCGGCGGCCTTCACTCCGCTCGATCTGTATCGGGCGTTGCGCCGCATCAATCCCTCGCCCTACATGTACCTGTTCGATCTCGGCGAATTTCATGTCGTCGGCTCATCGCCCGAGATCTTGGCCAAACTCGAAGGCCGCGAGGTGGCGGTGCGGCCGATCGCCGGCACCCGTCCACGCAGCCAGGACGCGCAGAAGGATGCGGCGTTGGCCGCCGAGCTCCTGGCGGACCCCAAGGAGAGGGCCGAGCATGTCATGCTCGTCGATCTGGGGCGCAACGACGTCGGGCGCGTGGCTGAAACCGGGAGCGTGGCGGTGAGTGATTGCATGACCATAGAGCGCTATTCGCACGTCATGCACCTCGTCTCGCACGTCACCGGGCGCTTGCGCCCAGGTCTCGACGCCTTCGATGTCCTGCGCGCGACGTTCCCGGCGGGGACCTTGACCGGCGCCCCCAAGGTGCGCGCCATGGAGATCATAGACGAGCTGGAGCCGGTGCGGCGCGGGCTTTATGCCGGGGCCGTCGGCTACATCGGTTGGAACGGCAATATGGACATGGCCATCGCCATTCGCACCGCGGTGGTGCGCAACGGCCGGTTGTTCCTGCAGGTCGGTGCCGGGATCGTGGCGGACTCGGTCCCCGAGCGTGAGTGGGAGGAGACCATGAACAAGGCGCGGGCCATGATCAAGGCCGCTGAACTCGCTGCATCGGGCTTTGGATCGCGCGACAAGACCCATGATGAGAAGGTCGCGGCATCGCCCAAGGCAGGTAACCCATGATCCTGATGATCGACAACTACGACTCGTTCACCTACAACCTCGTGCAGTATCTGGGTGAACTTGGCCAAGAGGTCCATGTGGCGCGCAATGACCAGATCTCGCTCGACGAGATCGAGCGTCTGGCGCCCGAGCGCATCGTTATCTCCCCGGGTCCGTGCACGCCGAACGAGGCGGGGATATCGCTGGATCTCATCATGCGCTTCGGCGAGCACATACCGGTGCTCGGCGTGTGCCTGGGACATCAAAGCATAGGGCAGGCGTTCGGCGGGCGGGTGGTGCGCGCACGGCGCGTTATGCACGGCAAGACCTCGCTCATATCTCATGGAGGGACGGGCGTCTTTCGTGGCCTTCCCGACCCGTTTACGGCGACCCGCTATCACTCGCTCGTAGTCGCGAAGGACGATTTGCCGGAATGCCTGGAGGTCACGGCCGTGAGTCAGGACGATGGCGAGATCATGGGTCTGCGCCATAAATGGTGGCCGGTGGAGGGTGTGCAGTTCCATCCGGAGTCGATCCTGAGCGAACATGGCCATGCCTTGCTCGAGAACTTTCTGCGCGGTGAACGCCCGTGAGCGCCCTGACGAGCGCCATAGCGCGGCTGGCCGCCGGGGATGACCTCCATGCCGCGGAAATGAAGGAGGCCTTGTCGGTAGTCATGAGCGGGGAGGGGACGCCGGCGCAGATCGGCGCCCTGCTCATGGGCTTGCGCATGAAGGGCGAGACGGTCGAGGAGATCGTGGCCGCGGCTGAGGTGCTGCGCGATCTGTCCACCCCGGTGACGGTTGCCGACACCGGCCACCTGATCGATACCTGCGGGACCGGGGGCGATGGGGCGTCGACGTTCAATATCTCGACTGCCACCGCGCTCGTGTGCGCGTGCGCGGGCGCTAAGGTCGCCAAGCACGGCAATCGATCCGTGTCGAGCCGATCCGGTAGCGCCGATGTACTCGAGGCCGCGGGTGCTGTGCTCACCCTCACCCCGGCACAGGTGGCGCTGTGCATCGAGCGTGTCGGCGTAGGCTTTCTGTTTGCCCCACGTCACCACGAGGCGATGCGTCATGCCGCCGGCCCGCGCCGCGAGCTCGGCATACGCACCCTCTTCAATATGCTCGGGCCGCTCACCAATCCGGCGCGTGCCCCGCGCCAGCTCGTCGGGGTGTTCTCCAGCAAGCTGCTCGAACCGTTCGCATGCGCGCTTGCCGCGCTTGGCGGCCGTCATGCCTTGGTGGTGCACTCCGATGATGGTTTGGATGAGATCAGTCCGGCGGCGGCCACCGAGGTGTGCGAGATGAGAGACGGGGTGCTGAGCCGTTATCGGATCGCGCCCGCCGATTTTGGGTTGCCGGCCGCAGGACTCGATGCCCTCAAGGTAGATTCGGCGGCGGCGAGCCTCGATGTGCTAAGGCGGGTGCTCTCGGGGCGCGACCACGGGCCGGCCACCGTGGCTGTCATCATGAACGCTGGGGCGGCCCTGTATGTAGCCGGCTTGGCCGCCGATATCGCATCCGGCGTGGCGGGCGCGCGGGCCTTGTTGCAAGACGCGCGACCGGCCGCCAAGCTCGACGAATTCGTGGCCTTTACACAGGGCCTCGCGTGAACGGGGTGTTGGCACGAATCCTGGCCGACAAGCGCGCCGAGGTAGCAGCCGCGCGTGCGCGCGTAGGTCTTGCCGAGCTCGAGGCGCGCATCGCGAGCGGCGCGCCCGCGCGCGGCTTCGTGGCCTCGCTCATGCGCACCGTGGCGCGCGGCCGGCCGGCGGTGATCGCGGAGATGAAGCGCGCCTCGCCCAGCCGCGGCCTGCTGCGCCGGGATCTGGATCCCGCCGCCGTGGCGCGCGCCTATGAACGCGCCGGCGCCTCGGCGCTTTCGGTGCTGACCGATGCGGGCCATTTTGGGGCGCATGCCGACGACCTTAGGTGCGCCCGCGAGGCCTGCGCGCTGCCGGTGTTGCGCAAGGATTTCATGGTGGATCGCTATCAGATCGCCGAATCGCGGGCGATGGGCGCCGATTGCGTGCTGCTGATCGTGGCGGCCTTACCCCCGGGGGAGCTCGAGGAACTGTATGCCGCCTCCCAGACTTACGGCCTGGATGCCCTGATCGAGGTCCATGACGCCGACGAGCTCGAGCGTGCCTTGGCGTTGCCGGGCGGCCTTCTTGGCATCAACAACCGCGATCTGCGCACCTTTGTCACGACCATAGATCGGACACTGGAGCTGGTAGGGTTTGTGCCGCCCGAGCGTCTTGTCATAACGGAGAGCGGGATTCTCGGGCGCGACGAGGTCAGGCGTCTCAAGGCTGCCGGGTTGCGCGGTTTTTTGGTGGGCGAGGCCTTCATGGTGGCCGCGGATCCGGGTGCGCGGCTTGCGGAATTGTTTGAGGAGCGGGTTGATGAAAGCAGTCGTTGAGTGGGATGGGGGGGCCGCATTCACGGCCACCACCGAGAGCGGCCACCGGATCGCGATGGACGGGCCGCCGGATCACGGGGGACGCAATCTGGGACCCAGGCCGACGGAGCTCGTGTTGGCGGGCATGGGCGGCTGCACATCTTTTGATGTCGTCCACATTCTGCGCAAGGGGCGCGCCGACGTGCGCGCCTGCAGCGCCCGCATCGAGGCCGAGCGCGCTGGAGAGGACCCCAAGGTGTTTACACGCATGCATGTGCACTTCGTGGTGAGCGGCCGGGAATTGAAGGAGGCGGCCGTGGAGCGGGCGATCCGCCTGTCGGCCGAGAAATATTGCTCGGTGTCGATCATGCTCGGCAAGACCGCCGAGATCAGCCATTCCTTCGAGATCGTGGATGTCGAATAGCGGCGCGCCGCAGCGCCCAGCCGTGCGCTTGAACCACGTAGCGCTCGTGTGCGCGGATCTCGAGGCCTGCGAGGCCTTCTATGTCCGGGTCCTCGGGCTTAGCGTGGTATGGCGGCCAGATCCCGACAATGTCTATCTCTCCTCGGGTTCTGACAACCTCGCCCTGCATCGTGGCGCCCCGCAACCGGGAGGCGCCCTTGATCACATCGGATTCTCGGTAGCGGGCGCGGAGGACGTGGACGTCTGGCACGAACGGCTGCGCGCGGCACAAGTGCCGATCACGGCCGCCCCGCGCACGCATCGGGATGGGTCCCGCAGCCTCTATTGCAGGGATCCCGAGGGTACGCTCGTGCAGCTGATCTTCCTACCCCCGCAGGCCCTGAATCCGGCGCTCTAAATAGGTCAAGGCCCCTAAATCCAGAACGCGGTCTTGGTCATGACGCGCGCCGCCAGCCGCATCGCGAGCGGTGCCGGCCACGGCAGGGGGCGCCCCCCGGCCTCCATGGCCGAGGCCGCGTGCCGCGCCTCGTCGGCGGCCATGTGTTCTATGATCGCCCGGGTCTTTTGGTCGGTGGCCGGAAGCTTGGCGAGGTGGCCTTGCAGATGGGTGATGACCTGCCGCTCGGTCTCGGCCACAAAGCCCAGGCTGACCGTGTCGCCGAATAGCGCCGTGGTCGCCCCTATGGCGAAGGACCCCAGATACCAGACGGGCGTGAGATAGCTCTTGTGCGTCTTCAGTTCCTTGATGCGCGCCCCCGTCCAGTGGAGGTGTTGAAGCTCGTCACGACCGGCCGCGCGCAGGGTGTCGTAGGCATGCGCATCCCGGGCGCACAAGGCGTGCCCTTGGTAGAGCGCTTGCGCTGCGATCTCGCCCGCGTGGTTCACGCGCATGAGCCGCCCCCCAAGCACGCGTTCTTCGGGCGACAGCCCCTCTTGTTCCCGCGGCACGGTCTCGGGGTAGGGGTCTGCCGGGGGCGGCATGAGCACCGACCTCAGGCCCTGATCAAGCTGGTCGATGATGCGGTCGAGGCGGCTCAATGTTCTCATGGCCTGACACTTTAGCACGGGTCATCAAGTGGTGGGAGTTGCTGGGCCACTACCAAGAGCGGATGCCAGACCGGAATATTCACCCCTTGCCGGGTGAGCGCCGCGGACAGATGCAGGGCGCAGCCGATGTTGGCGGACACCACGATATCGGCCCCGGCCGCGGCGCGGGTCTTGGCGTCGGCCAGGGCCTGCGCCCGCGCCGGTTCACGCAGAAAGTAGTCTCCGGCGGCCCCGCAGCAGGCGTCGTTACCAGGCAATTCCATTACGCGCGCCCCCGGGATACGCGCAAGCAGCTCGTAGACGAAGCGCGTGCCCCCGAGGGAGTTGCGCAGCGAGCAGGGGTCGTGCACGGCGATGGTTTGCGCGAGCGGCGAGAGCGCCAGGCGATCGATCTCGGTCCGTTCCACCAAATAGCGATGGATATCGTAGACCTCCGGGAACCCACTTTCCGCCTCCCGGCCGTGGCGGTGAAGTTCGGCGGCGCAGCCCGAGGCTATGGCTACGAGCGCCGGGGCGCGGCCCGCGAAGGCCTGGCGATTGCGTTGCCGCTGGCGAAAGCTGATATCGGCGAACCCGGCGTGGGCGGCGAGCGCCCCGCAACAACCCTGGGCGCGGGGCACATGAACACGCACACCGAGGGCATGCAGGATGCGCTGGGCGGCATTCAGGACTGGGCGGTCGAGGTCGGCTGTGCATCCCCGGAATAGCGCGACATCGGCTAAGCCCGCGTCGCCGCGATCGGCGCGCGCCGGGCGTGGCCGCGCGGGCAGGCCGCGCACGGCCCCTTTAAGGCCCATGGGCACGGTTTGTGGCCCGGACAAAGACCCGAGGGCGCGCGCCAGGCCGTACGCGCCGGCCACGGCCCCGGGAAGGTCGACGGCCCGGGTCAGGGCGCGGCGCCATGACCGACGCCAGGTCCACGGGCCCTTTGCGGTCAGCAAGGCGCGGCCGTTTTCGAGGAGCGCCCCGTAGGGGACGCGGCTTGGACAGACCTTTTCGCAGGCTAGACAGCCGAGACAATGGTCGATATGCGCGATGAGCGCCGGCGTGACCGGCAAAACGCCATCGGCGGCGGCGCGTAGCAGATGGATACGTCCGCGTGGGGACTCGTTTTCGTTTAGACTATCCCCATAAGTCGGGCAGTGCGGCAGGCACAGGCCGCACGCCACACAGCGGTCGCTGGCCTCGCGTATGGCGGCTAGAGCCTCGGGTGACGGGTCGTCGCTCGGTTTTTGGCAATGAAAAAGTGGCATGGGGGCCTCTTGTACTATAGACAGCATGTCTTTTTCTGCACAAACGAACGCACCGACGGGCGGCGGTGTTGCCAGCAACAGGATGCGCGTGCCTTGCGGGATTATGCCAAGCAGCGGATCAAGGCGTTGGGGCTTGCCGGCCGGGATGGTGTGCGTATCAATACGGCTGGGTGCATGGACCGTTGCGAGGAAGGACCGGTCCTTGTCATTTATCCAGAAGGCATATGGTACACCTACGTCGACCGCGAGGACATCGACGAGATCCTGGAACAGCATGTCATGGGCGGACGGCCCGTCGAGCGGCTGCGTCTGGATCCGGGTTAAAAAAGGGGAGGCCGGGAACCGGCCACCCCTTTCATGGTCATACGAAGTAAGGATCTTGATGCCCCTTGACAGCAAGGGTCTTATATTAGATAATTATTATATGCTTTCAGCGGATCGGACCAATAAGCCCGGTCCGCATACCGGCTCCTCCATCCTCCTAGTGGTGGTTCAAGGCGTGGTTTAACCCACGCCTTCTTTTTTTCTCCGCTCTATATATCACAATGCGCGTAGGGGTCAACTGTTATCGCATGGAAGCCGTTGACAGGGCGGCTACTCCTCCGTACCATGCGGCGCTTCGTACTCTTTGCCTCGGAACAGATTTCCATGACGACCTTCACGGCTAAGTCAGAGACAGTAAGGCGCGACTGGTTTGTCGTCGATGCCACGGATCATGTGTTGGGCCGGCTTGCCACCGAGCTCGCGCGCCGGCTGCGGGGCAAGCATAAGCCCGAGTTCACGCCGCATGTGGATACCGGCGATTACATCGTCGTGGTGAACGCGGAAAAGGTCCAGGTGACCGGCCGCAAGGCCCAGAACAAGCTCTACCACAGCTACTCGGGATACCAGAGCGGGTTGAAGACCCATACCTTCACCGAGATGAAGGCGCGCGCGCCCGAAGAGGTGATCGAGGCGGCGGTGCGCGGGATGTTGCCCAAGGGCCCCCTCGGCCGACAGATGTTGCGCAAACTGAAGGTCTTCGCGGGCGGCGACCATAAGCATGCGGCACAGCAGCCCAAGCCGCTCGAATTGAGAAAGGGATAAGGAACCGACATGGCTGAAGCCAAGCATTACGGGACGGGGCGGCGCAAGTCCGCCAATGCGCGCGTGTATTTGAGTCGCGGGAAGGGCGCGTTTCTGGTCAACAACCGGCCGGTCGATGAGTATTTCGGACGCGAGACCTCGCGGACGCTCGTGCGCCAGCCGTTTGCGGTGACCGAGACCCTGAACCATTTTGACGTCAAGGTGAACGTCCGCGGCGGTGGTCCGAGCGGCCAGGCCGGCGCCGTGCTGCACGGCATCGCGCGCGCCTTGCTCGCCTATGATGAAACCCTGCGCCTGGCGCTGCGGCGCGCGGGATTCCTGACGCGCGATGCGCGCGAGGTGGAGCGCAAGAAGGTCGGCCTCCACAAGGCCCGTAAGCGGCCCCAGTACTCCAAGCGCTAAGGCGCCCCTCTTTGGGGGATCGTCTAGTGGTAGGACAGCGGACTCTGACTCCGTTAACCGAGGTTCGAATCCTCGTCCCCCAGCCAATAACGCCAAGGGCCTGGGCGCGCGCCTAGGCCCCGTGTCGGCGGCCGTAGGCCGCGCCACCGGCATGGTCGACATGGCCTATCGGTGGCGGTTTAGCGTCTCCGATGCGGGCCTGTTCGGTTACCCTCATCGCGTTCAGCGCCTGAGACGGTTTCTCGAAGCGATGGGGCGCGCAAAACCGCCCGCGCGATCGCCGCAATTCCTCGCCACCAAAAGATCTGTGCCGCCATTTTTGACTTTGGTAAGCGGCTTCTGTCGCCGCGTGGCAAGTCGCCACCCCCCGATGTGAGGCGCGCCGCGTTGGACTTTGTCGCCTGCGCGGGGCGTGGCCATAGGCGCTCGCACCACTCTCAGCAAGGTGAGGCGCCTTACGAACCGCTCGTGGCGCGGGGAGGGGTGCGGATGCGCCCTGGTCCCATGAGGTCGCGGACGCGCCATCACTGCGCGGCTTGAAAGTCCTCGAATCGCCGCGCGAGCCGCTCGCGATCGGGCCGGTCGCGGTCGCGCGCAGGGAGGTGAATAGTCCCACCGTTCAGGCGCTTCAAGGCCTCCAGCATCGGCCCATCCCGCTGAATCAGCAGCTTCTCGGAGACGTGCAGCCGGTAGTCGGGGTCGATGCCGATCAAATGCGCATCGAAGGCGGCATGATGGATCTTGGAGAGCGGTATGCCGTTGGGTACGACGGGTTGTCCATAGAAGGCATTACCGTCGGCCATGATATGGGCGGCGTCCAGGAGCCGCGCCTCGGGGAGTCCCGACAGGGCGCAGCGCCGCTCATAGGCCATGAGGACCGCCTCACGGAACGTGTTTTGGTGGAGACGCCGCTTGACGATGTCGAGGGCATAGCGGCGCTCGGGCGCGGTCGCGGGCAAGGACAACCCCGCTTCATCAGGGAGCCCGAAGGCGATGCGCGCGACAAGGCGTGTCGCGTCCCAATCGGCGATGAACGCCGGAATGATGGCCTGATAGAGGCCTGGCGCGAATCCAAAGAAATAGATGAGTGGTACTTGATCCAGGAACGCCGCGCGCAGCCACTGGTTCTCGGCGGCCTTGGGGTTCTCGCCCATGAAGGCGTAATCCACGGTCTCGTGAGCCGCAAAGACCTTGCGGTGCGCCTCGCGCTGGTCGTCATACCAGATACGCGCGCCGCTTCTCGGGAATACCGTTCGGATGGATAGGCAGGACCGCATTGGCCGTGGCTTGAAGATGCCGCGCTGCGGGTTGACGAGGGGCATGCGCTCGCCGCCAAACATAAAGCCCGCGCGGATCTGCGCGGCACTCAGGTGGCCATACAGGCTTTGCAGCCGCTGCACATGGTGGAAGGCCGCCTGGCGGAGGAGTGAATCATCGGCTGGCGCGGGTACGGTCTTCATGACCGGCGGTCCTCGTGTTTTCCGCCAAGCGCGGGGCGGATTGTTCTTTGATGGCCGATGTCAGGCCGTGTGGCCATCCTTTAATGCATCCCAGCCATGGACGCGTCGGCGGGGACGGCACTTCCCATGCGGCTTGCCGCATCTCTTGCATACAAGTGACGGCCGTTTTTCGAGAGCAAGGGGCGCGCGACCCCGGCCCGGGCCTGAGGCGGGTGGACCGCGAAATGGTGCACCCGATAGGTATGAGCGCCAGTGAGGTGATAGCGATAGGTGTCGACGATCACCGTGGCGCCTCGTCGTATCGGCAGGCGGCGCGGTCGCCACCACTGTGGGTCCATGGGCGAGCTTGATCGTTATCATCTCCCGCGGCGGTCCATAGGCCGATGTCGCGTCCATGGCGATATTCGTGACTGTGCCGCGGCTAGCTGCTATCGGCCCCTCCCGGTAGTCGCTGATCTCAAAGAAAAAAGACGTTCCCACGCTGACGGCCAGCGTGAGCATATGGGCTATCACCTCTCCGGCCGCGACGTCCGGACGCTTCTTGAGATCGGCGCGCATGTCGCAAGTGTAGCGGCTTTGGCGGGGCCTGTAGCGACGTGGTCTGGCGGCTGGCGGCATCGCGGTCTAGGGGCCGGTCGCGGCGCGATGCGGTCCCGCGAGGGTGCGTAGGAGCAGGGTGTCGAGTTCGTCTTCGGCGGCTTGGAGTTGCGTGAAGGTAGAGACGTGCGCGGGCGCGCCGTCGGCATGCTCGCGCATGGCCTTCATCATGAGGTGATGGAGGCGGGCGTGGAGCGTCTCGAGCGGGCTCGGCGCGAGGGCCTGTAGGGGCTTGTGGAGCGGGCAGGCATCGATCGCGAATGCGGCCGCGGGGATCGGTGGCCGCATAAGCCGCAGGGTCTCGACCACGGTCTTTAGCTGCTTCTTGTGCGTGGCGCGCGCAAGCCATGGCGTGACCTCCATGCCGATCGGTCGGTGCTTGGCGATCCAGAGATCGGGGGGCTGCCAGCTATGCATCCAGGGGGCCACGGCCTCCAGGGGGAGGGGTTTGCTGATGGCGTAACCCTGGCCGTATTCACAGCCGAGATCGCGCAGAAGCAGGCCCTGTTCCGGCTCCTCTATCCCTTCGGCGACGGTGGTCAGATGCAGGACGCGCGCCGCGGTCAGGATGCCGCTCACGATCGCGAAGTCCCGCGGGTCTTCGCCCATATCACTCACGAAATTCTTGTCGATCTTCAGGATGTCGCACGGTAGTTTCTGGAGATAGTTGAGTGAGGCATAGCCAGTACCGAAGTCGTCGAGGGCGATGGCAAGGCCCAGCACCCGGCACTCGCTCAGTATCTCGCCGGCCAGTGTAAGGTCGAAAAGCTCGCTCGTTTCGGTGATCTCGATCTCAAGATAGCGACCGATGTCGGTGTCATTTTTCAAAAGGGACCGGATATCCTTGAGAAAGTCCGGGTGCAGGAGGTGGCGGCTGTGGATGTTGACGGCGATCGGGACCCGTATCTCCTCGTGGGCCAGATGACGGATCGCCGCGCACGCTTGGTTGAGCACATAGAGATCGAGCCGGCGCATGAGATCGGTGTCCTGTTCGATCGCCGGAAAATATTCCCTTGGGGCCCAGATCCTGCCGTCGCCGCGCGGCCAGCGCAGTAGCGCCTCGAGGCTGCGCAGGCGCCCGGTGGCGATCTCGACTTGCGGCTGGAAGTACAGGACGAGGGCGCGTTCGCGCAAGGCCGTGACGAACTCGTGTCGGAGTTGGTGCTGATTGCGCAGGCGCTCTTCGAGCGCCGGCGTAAAGAAGCGATAGACATTCTTGCCCAGGCGCTTGGCCTCGTACAGGGCGAGATCGGCGCGCCTGATGAGGTCGTCCACCTGATCGCCATCGGAAGGCGACAGGCTGATCCCGATACTGGCCCCTACATCCAACTGCTCATGGCCGACGGCCACAAACGGGTCGTCGAGCGCCCAGCGGATCGCTTCTATGGCGGACACCGCCTGCGCTCGTTCGTCGACGGGGGATAGAATCAGCCCGAATTCGTCGCCCCCGAGGCGCGCGGTGGTGGTGTTCGCGGGGACGGCGGCCTGGATGCGCGCCGCTATCCGCCGCAGAAGTTCATCGCCGACGATATGGCCGAACTGGTCATTGATGCCCTTGAAGCCGTCTAAGTCGAGAATGGCGACGGCCAGACCCTTACGCTCTTGAGCGGGTAGCGCCAAAGCCTCCTCCAGTTTCTGGCGGAAGAGCACGCGATTGTCGAGGCCGGTCAGGGCATCGTGGCGCGCCTGATGGATAAGCTGTTGCTCGCGCTCGGTATCCTCGAGCGAAAATGCCAAGTCCTGGACTAGACCCTCGAGGAGGCGCACGAGCGGCGGCGCAAACAGGTTCAGCTGCTCTGACCCGAGGGCGAGTATCGCCACGATGCCGCTCTTGGTGCGGATCGGCAGGGCCGCTGCCGATTGCGTGCCCGCCTGGTCGTGCATGGTGTGCCACGGGGCGAAACGAGTGTCGTGGGAGAGATCGTCTGTGATCTCGGTACGTCCGCTGCGCGCCGCCCGTCCGGCGGCGCCAAGGCCTTCCGAACGGTCTGGGTCGGTGGTGAACCTGCAATGGAACCAGTCGATACCGAGCGGACGTTTTTCGCTGACGGCCACCACCCGTATATCCCCCGAGGGCTCGACGCGGCCGATCCAGGCAAACAGCAGGCCGGTGTAGGCGATGATGATCCGGCAGGTCTCGGCAAACAGTCGGTCTGGGTCCGGGTGGCGCACGATAAATTGATTCAGCTCGCTCACCGCCAGGTAGAAGTCGCGTTGTTGCTCGGCAAACAGCCGTTCTTCGCGGATGCGGCTATCGGCCATCACCTGGACGGCCTCGGCACGCGCAATCTCCTGGCGGGAGGCCCGGTAGTAGAAGGTCGCGCTCACGAGCAGAATGAATATCAGCGCGAGCGGCACGTCGAGCCTGTGCGCGAACGTCTGAATCACGCTCTTAAAGGGCAGGCTGACGCCGGCCACCAGGCCATAGCGCGCGGATTGATAGGCCCCGAAGCGCCAGCCGGTCTCGGTTTGCCCCGAAAACACCCCGCTATCCCGGTGCGCGGCCCTCTTTAAAGCGCGCATGAGCGCGCCATGGCGTACGCGCCCATACTGCGTGCGCGTCGAGCGCGGAATTTTGTATTCGAGGACGCCGTTGCGATCGACGATGAAGATGTGGAAGTGTGGCGGAAGTTTCTGGATAAGCGCATGCAGGCGCGGCCAAGTGGAGAGCGGCCGCTCCAGGACCAGGATCTCGTGCGCGACAAGCGGCCGCGCAAATAAGACCCGATGCCCGCCCGAAGTGGCAAGAGGTGGTGAGAAGCATAAGCGATGATGCAGCAGGCACGGGCCTGCGACCGAGGAGATGGCGCGGTGCAGGACGGCCGGCGGGATCGCCAGCGGTCGGGCCGCCGCCAAGATGCGATCGTGGGCGTCGATGATGGCGGCATCGGTATCGCGCGGGTGGTTGGCCACGTAACGGCGCAGGACACCGGCGCGTTCCGGCCCGGGCGTCTTGCGCAGAACGGCGTTGAGCCTGCGCATCTCGTCGGCCATATTCTCCACATAGGCCTGCTCGACCCGTCCGATGGCGGTTGCCATGATGGCCAGGTGGTGACGTGTGGCGATATCCAGTTCGCGCCACGTGGCAACCACGAAGGCGAGCGTCGTGATGAGTATGCCGAGTACGAAAAACGCCCACAGACGGCTGACAGCATGTGGTCCGCGGTGGCCGGGCACCGGCACCATGCTCACGGCTCGCCCCCATTTTCGCCCATGAGGACCCGCGGGATCCCCTGTTCGCGCCACCGACACGGACCAGCTTTCCTTCCCAGGCCCACGGACACGTCAGCGACGTGCCCACCGCATCGCCCGTCTATCATTTAAGATCACCCCATGGCCGTGGCGTATATAAGCAAGCTCTTCTGTATTGCTTTTGCCGGGTCCGCTTGCTATATCTCCCCAGGATAGACGCTGTAGCGTCTGGTAGTTAACCAAAAAAGAAACATTCTGTCAGGTGAGGAGGCAAGTCTTAGCATGAAGTCCAAGGTATTGACGGCTGCGGTGAGCGCGGCTTTGATGGTGGTCCCGATGGCCGCCGTGGCCGGTGTCAAGATCGGTGGTATGGCGCAAGGGGAGATCGGGTACTGGAAGGATTCCAGCAATGGTGTGGTGAAGAGCCAGGGCACGAACATGCTCGACAACGGCCGTGGTCGCCTGTGGATCGAGGCCGACCAAAAGCTGGGTTACGGGCTCACTGGCATGGCTTACTACATGCTGAAGATCAATACCGTGGGGGGAAGTAGCGCGTCTACCGGCATCGATCAGTCTCCGTATGCGCCGGGCACCGATGCCGGCGAGAAGTATGTGGGCCTGAAGGGGGGCTTCGGCTCGATCGAGCTCGGTAATATCGCGAGCCCCTACAAGTACACCGGTGGCGTCATGTGGGATGCCTTCGTCACCACCGACCTGCAGGCGCGCGGCAACGGCGGCATGTCCGCGGGCGTGTTCGGCCAGAACGGCTTCATGTCGAACTCCATCCTCTACCAGTCGCCGGATTTCAGCGGCTTCCATGTGGCCTTCGCCTACAGCCCCATGAATGCCGGTGTCAATGGCAGCAATGCAGCGAAGAGCCTCACCGCTCAGCACGGTGACTACGCCGGCGCTGTGCAGTGGAAGGCCCTGGGCTGGAGTATTTTCGTGGCCCGCGACCACGCCTCGGCCCCGGCCGGCGACCAGACCTTCAAGCCCTATGCCGCGCCGATCGGGGTCGGCAATGGTTTGGTGTATGCCTTTCCCGCGGGCGGCAAGCCAGGTACTACATCTGGGGTCGCCC
>JAKBUS010000052.1 GCA_021841585.1 Pseudomonadota bacterium
CTGCGGGGGTTCGGACAGGGGTTTGCTTGAGGCCGCCCTTTGGCCGGGGCGCGTATCGGGCGCCATCGCCCGAGACAAGCTGATGGTTGGGGCATCCCCATGGCGGGTGGAGCGTTCACAGCCCCAGCCGCTCCCATATCACGCTCGAGGGCGCGGCCTTGTTGAGGGTGTAAAAGTGGAGCCCCGGGGCGCCTGAGGCCAGGAGTTCGGCGCACAGCGAGGTGGTGACGTCGAGACCGAACGAGCGGATCGATTCGGTGTCCTCGCCGAAGTCTTCCAGGCGCCGGCGGATCCAGCGCGGCACCTCGGCCCCGCAGGCCTCCGAGAAGCGCAGCAGCTGGCGATGATTGGTGATGGGCATGATGCCGGGCACGATCGGAACCGTAAGACCGCGCGCCTCGCAGGTGTCCACGAACCAGTAGTAGGCGTCGGCATTGTAGAAGTACTGGGTGATCGCGGAATTCGCGCCGGCGTCGATCTTTTCCTGAAAGTGCCTGATATCGTCTTCGGCGCTCGTCGCCTGGGGGTGCACCTCGGGATAGGCCGCCACCTCGATATGGAAGTGGTCCCCGGTCTCGGCGCGAATGAAGTGCACGAGCTCGGAGGCGTAACGGAAGTCTCCGGGGTCGACCATGCCTGACGGCAGGTCCCCGCGGAGCGCCACGAGATGGCGCACCCCGAGGGCCTTGTAGGTCGCCAGGATTTCACGGATGCCCTCGCGGGTCGCGCCAATGCACGACAGATGAGGCGCCGCCGCCTTGCCGTGTGCGGCGATCTCGCGCACGGTCTCCAGGGTGCGCTCGCGCGTACTGCCGCCGGCCCCGAAGGTCACCGAGAAGAATCGCGGATCGAGCGGCGCGAGCTGTTCCAGGGCGGCGTGGAAGGCGCCGCGCGCCTCCTCGCTTTTCGGGGGAAAGAACTCGAAGCTGAAGACCCGCGCGTGGCGCTTTTGCGACTCCATCCCCGGTATCAGTAACGGTACCGGGCCGGCTTGTAAGGACCCTCGGCCGGCACGTTGATGTAGGTCGCCTGCTCCGCGGTGAGCTTCGTCAGGTGCGCGCCGATCTTGCTCAAATGCAGGCGCGCGACCTTCTCGTCCAGGTGCTTTGGCAGCGTGTAGACCTGCACCTTGTAGTCCTGCGGATGGTTCCAGAGCTCGATCTGTGCCATGACCTGGTTCGTAAACGAGGCCGACATCACAAAGCTCGAGTGGCCGGTGGCGCAGCCCAGGTTCACGAGCCGCCCCTCGGCCAGCACGATGACTTTCTTGCCGTCCGGGAAGACGACATGGTCAACCTGCGGCTTGATGTTCTCCCACGGCAGGGTCCGTAGCGCCGCGATGTCGATCTCGGAATCAAAGTGCCCGATGTTGCACACGATGGCCTCGTGCTTCATGACACGCACGTGCTCGAGACCTATGACGTGAACGTTGCCGGTGGCGGTGACGAAGATGTCGGCCAGCGGTGCGGCCTCCTCCAGGGTCACCACCCGATAGCCTTCCATGGCCGCCTGCAGGGCGCAGATCGGGTCGATCTCCGTGACCCACACCGTGGCGCCCATGCCGCGGAAGGCCTGCGCGCAGCCCTTGCCGACATCGCCATAGCCGGCTACGACGCAGATCTTGCCGGCGATCATGACATCGGTGGCGCGCTTGATGCCATCGATCAACGACTCGCGGCAGCCGTAGAGGTTGTCGAACTTCGATTTCGTGACCGAGTCGTTCACGTTGAACGCCGGGCACAAAAGCTTGCCCTGAGCCTCGAGATCATAGAGCCGGTGGACCCCGGTCGTGGTCTCTTCCGAGAGTCCGCGCACGTCCTTCATCAATTCCGGATAGCGCTCGTGCATGACCGCCGTCAGGTCGCCGCCATCGTCGAGCAGCATGTTGGGATGCCAGCCGTCCGGTCCGTTGATAGTCTGCTCGATGCACCACCAGTATTCTTCCTCGCTCTCGCCCTTCCAGGCAAACACTGGGATCCCGGCCGCGGCCATAGCAGCGGCGGCATGATCCTGCGTCGAGAAGATGTTGCACGAGGACCAACGCAGGTCCGCGCCCAGATCGACCAGGGTCTCCATCAGCACCGCGGTCTGTATGGTCATATGGAGGCTGCCCGCAATGCGCGCCCCCTTGAGGGGCTTTCTCCCCTTGTACTCGGCGCGCAGGGCCATGAGGCCCGGCATCTCGGTCTCGGCGATCGCGATCTCGGCGCGGCCATAGGCTGCTTGCCCGATGTCGGCTACCTTGTAGTCACCCGCCTCTTTTGCATGGACTGCCGATTTCATATCTTTCTCCTAGCGCGACAGCGATTGGATCTTTTTGCCCTCGACCGCCTGGCGCAGTGCCTCGGCCTTGTCGGTGCGTTCCCACAGGAACTCGGCTTCGGTGCGCCCGAAGTGGCCATAGGCCGCGGTCTTGGCGTAGATCGGCCGTAACAGATCCAGGGTTTGAATGATGGCCTTGGGCCGCAGATCGAAGTGCTCGGCCACCAGCTCGGCGATGCGGACGTCGCTCACCACCCCGGTCCCGAAGGTCTCGACCCGGATCGACACCGGCTGCGCCACCCCGATCGCGTAGGCGACCTGAATCTCGCAACGCGCCGCGAGGCCCGCGGCGACAATGTTCTTGGCCACATAGCGCCCGGCGTAGGCCGCCGAGCGATCGACCTTGGAGGGGTCCTTGCCGGAGAACGCCCCGCCCCCGTGGCGCGCCATGCCGCCGTAGGTGTCGACGATGATCTTGCGGCCGGTGAGGCCGCAGTCACCCACCGGCCCCCCGACCACGAAGCGCCCCGTCGGGTTGATGAAGTAGCGGGTCTCTTTGGTGAGCCAGCCCTCAGGCAGCGCGGGCTTTATGATCTCCTCCATGACCGCTTCCTTCAGGTCCTCGTAACGCACGTCCGGGTCGTGCTGCGTCGAGACGACGATCGTGTCTATGGCCGCCGGAACGTCGTTCTCATAGCGTATGGTGACCTGGCTCTTGGCGTCGGGCCGAAGCCACGGCAGACGCCCCGAGCGACGTACCGCCGCCTGTCTTTGCATGAGCGCATGCGCGAAGGTGATCGGCATGGGCATGAGCGTCTCGGTCTCGTTCGTGGCGTAGCCGAACATGAGCCCCTGGTCGCCGGCGCCTTGTTCCAGATCGAGGCCCTGGCCCTCGTTGACCCCCTGGGCGATATCCGGTGATTGCTTGTCCATGGCCACCACGACCGCGCAGGCATCCCCGTCGAAGCCCATGCGCGCGTCATAGCCGATGCGGCGGATGGTCGCGCGCGCGATGTCCGTGAAATCCACGATCGCCGTGGTCGTGATCTCGCCCGACACGACCACGAGCCCCGTATTGACGAGCGTTTCGCAGGCCACGCGTCCACGAGGGTCCTGCGTCAGGACGGCATCAAGCACCCCATCCGAGATCTGGTCCGCGATCTTGTCGGGATGACCTTCGGATACCGATTCAGACGTAAAGAGGTAGGATTTCGACATGGTGGCGCTCCCGATGATTTAGGGTGAGGTCCTTGTGTGAGTTTAAGTATCGAGATCAGGCGAGGGCTGGTCTGCTAGCAGCTGATACCATATCATAGCCGACCCCGAAAATCACAGCCCGCACCCTCGTTTTTGGCAGGGTGCCGTTCAACCGACTAACATACCCCGATGTTGTCCACTCCCCCAAGGCCATTGTTGAGATTGACAGGCCAGGCCATTTCCGACTACGACATGATCCGCGCCGGTGACCGCGTGCTGCTCGGGGTCTCGGGCGGCAAGGACAGCCTGAGCCTCCTGCAGGTCTTGCGCCACCTCCAGAAAAAGGCCCCGCTGGCCTTTGATCTGGCCGTCGCCACCGTGGATCCTGGCATCGACGGCTTCGATCCGGCCCCGCTCATCCCCTATATGGAGTCGCTCGGCGTCCCTTACTTCTACGAGCGGCAGGCCATCGCCGAGCGCGCCCAGACGACGCTCGGCAACGACTCGTTTTGCAGCTACTGCGCGCGCATGCGCCGCGGGACCCTCTACCGCCTCGCCCGCGACCATGGCTACAACGTGCTGGCGCTCGCCCAGCACCTGGACGACATCGCCGAGTCCTTTCTCATGAGCGCCTTTCACGCCGGGACCTTGCATACGATGCGCGCCCACTACCGGGTCGACGCCGGGGACCTGCGCGTCATCCGACCCTTCGTCTACGTCCGCGAACGCCAGCTGCGTGATTTCGCGCGCGCCGCCGCGCTCCCGGTGATCCAGGACAATTGCCCGGCCTGTTTCCGGAAGCCGACCGAGCGCGCCGCCATGAAGGCCTTGCTGGCCGCCGAGGAGGCCCGCCACAAGGGTCTCTTTCGCAACATCTTGAGCGCCGTGCGACCGCTGCTCGGCGCCGATCCAGCATCTTTGGGGTGATGCGCGATGACCGCCGGGACCGGCTCTGGCACAATGCCGGCCCATGACTAGAGCCTCCGATCTCCCCGGCGCCCATCGTGTGCCCTTTGCCTGGCGCTTGCTCGCGCCGCGCCACTGGCCCACATGGGCGGCGGTGGCGTTCCTGTGGGCGAGTCTCTATATGCCGCTTAGCGTGCGCGCGCGCATGGCGGGCCTCCTCGGCCGCCTCTATTATCGCGGCAATCGCAAGAGGCGGCGCATCGCCGCGATCAATATCGGCCTGTGTTTTCCGGAATGGAGCGCCGAGCGCCGCGAGCAGGCGGTGCGTGAGCACTTTCGCCTAGCGGCGCTCGCGCTGTTTCACATGGCGGTCCTTTGGTGGGGCGATGAGCGGATGCTCGACTGCTGTCTGCGCGTGGTCGGTCTCGAGCATTACGAGGCCGCGCATGCCGCCGGCCGCAATATCATCGTCCTCCATTGCCATTGCGTGGGGCTCGAGGCGAGCCTCGCCCTGTCGCGCTATTTTCCCTATGTCGGCTTCGTAAAGCCCCTCAAGGACCCGGTCCTCGATTTCGTCATGACGCGCGGGCGTGAACGCTTCGGCGGGCGCGTGTTCGCGCGCGGGGTGGGCATGCGCCCGCTCATCCGCGCCGTCAAGGCCGGGTTCGGCGCCTCTTATGTGCCCGATGAAGACCTCGGCCCCAAGGAGTCGGTCTACGCACCCTTCTTCGGGGTCCCGGCGGCGACCTTGCCGACCCTCGGACGCCTCGCGCGTATAACCGATGCCGTGGTCATACCCTGCTTTACGCGTCTCCTGCCCCGCGGTGGCTGCGAGTTGTGGCTGGAGCCGCCGCTCACAAACTTCCCGACCGAGAGTCCCGTGGGGGACGCGACCGTCATGAACGCCGCGATAGAGCAGGCGGTCTGCAAGATGCCGGAGCAGTATATGTGGACGATGAAGCGCTTCAAGACCCGCGATACCGGTCACTCCCTCTATGACTGAAGGAGTGACCCGGTCAGGGCGCGTGGTGGATGCCTTGTTGCGCGTGCTCGCCACCCTCCCGTGGCCCATACTGTCGGCCGTCGGCACCGGTCTCGGGGCCCTGGCCTATGCGGTGGCCGTGCGCCCCCGGCGCATCGCGCGCACCAATATCGGTCTGTGTTTCCCTGGGCTCTCGGCCCGAGAGCGCGAGCATCTGGTGCGCCGCCATTTCGTGGCCATCGGACGCAGTGCCTTGACCACCGCGCGCCTGTGGTGGGCCTCGGATGAGGAGTTTCGCCGGCGGGTGCGCATCGTCGAGCGGGCATCGTACGACGAGGCGCTCGCGGCCGGCCGCAACATCATCTTTCTGGCGCCGCATTTCCTGGGCCTCGAGGTAGGCGGTCTGCGGGTGTCGAGCGAGCGACCCTGCATCA
Source organism: Pseudomonadota bacterium (assembly GCA_021841585.1). Taxonomy (GTDB): domain Bacteria; phylum Pseudomonadota; class Gammaproteobacteria; order Acidiferrobacterales; family Acidiferrobacteraceae; genus Acidiferrobacter. The sequence goes on from JAKBUS010000052.1 coordinate 5,782, forward strand.
GCATGTATCGCGCCCCGACCGGCGTGCTCGCCCATGTCCTGCTGCGCCGCCGCTCGCGCTTCGGTGGCGTGCTCTGGCGTCACGACGCGCCATTGCGTTCTCTCATCCGTGAGGTCCGCGCGCATAAACCGTTCTATTACCTGCCGGACCTCGATCCCGGGGGGGCGCAGGCCGTGCTCGCGCCCTTTTTCGGGGTGCCGACCCCCACGCTTACGGCGCTCGCGCGCATCGCGCGCCTCGCCGATGCCGTGGTGCTGCCCTGCTACACCCGCAAGCTGCCTGGGACTGGTGGATTCGAGGTGACGATCGGTCCGGCCCTCGCCCCGTTTCCCACCGACGATGCGCCCGCCGATGCCGCGCGCATGAATGCCGCGATCGAGGAGGGTGTACGAAGAATGCCGGAACAATATCTGTGGACCTACAAGCGCTTCAAACGTGTGCGCCGGGATGGGAGGTCACCCTATGAGTGAGCGCGCCGGCAGTCTCGGCCAGGCCGTCGCGCGCGTGGCCCTGGTGGTGTTCTGGTGCTTGAGCCATCTGCCCCTGCCGGTCCTGGCGGCCATCGGCCATGCCCTGGGACGGCTCGCCCACCTCTTGCTCGCTGCGCGCCGGCGCGTCGTCCTCACCAACCTCCGCCTGTGTTTCCCGGAGAAAAGCGCTGAGTGGCGCGCGCGTCTGGCGCGCGCCCACTTCGCGGCCCTGGGCCAGGGCCTGTTCGACATCATGGTGGCGTGGTGGGCCAGTCCCGCGCGGCTGTCACGCTTGGTCTCGTTTCGCGGACGCGAACATTACGATCAGGCGTTGGCGCAAGGGAATGTGATCCTGCTCGTGCCGCACTTCGCGGCCATCGAGATCGGTTGTGTCCTGTCCCTGGAGCGGCCCATGGCCAATGTCTACCGGCGCCTGCCCAATCCGGTCTTCGAGGCCGCCTTCCGCCGCGGCATCGGCCGTTTCGGGGCGACCATGATCACGCAACAGGAGGGCGTGCGTCCGGTGCTTAAGGCCCTGCGCGAGGGCCGCGTCCTCTATTACCTGCCGGACCAGGACTTCGGCGAGCGTTCGAGCGTATTCGCCCCGTTCTTTGGCGTGCCCACGATCACCCTCCATGCCGTGGGCCGGCTGGCGCGCTCGGTAACGGCGCGGGTCGTCCCCTGTTATGTATGGCAGAAGCCGCATGGCCGGGGCTACGAGATTGCCTTTGGGCCACCGCTCGAAGGCTTTCCGAGCGGCGATGTCCTGGCCGATGCGACCGCCACCAATCGCGCCATCGAAGACGGCGTGCGCGAGCATCCCGAGCAGTATTTTTGGGTCCACAAGCGTTTCAAGACCCGCCCGCCGGGTATGCCCTCGGTGTATTAGCGGGGCGCGCGCCTCAGCCGGTCGGCTTGTCGAGGCGTTTCAGAAACACCCGCATCTCGCGCGCGGCCTGGATGTGCCCGCCGGCCTCGGCGGCGCGAATGCCCTCGCGATAGGCCCGGCGCGCCTCCTCGGGGCGGCCGCTTGCCGCCAGCGCCTGGCCGAGCAGCTTCCAGGCCGCGGCGTGACCGGGGTCGAAGGCGACCGCCGCCTCAAGGTGCGGGATCGCCTTGTCGTATTGCCGGAGGCGCGCATATTCACCGCCCAATCCAAAGCGCAGCAGCAGGTTGTCCTGGCCGCGCGCAAGCATTTTTTCCAGGGCCTCGGTGTCCAAATGAACGGCCTCCTCGAAGGTCCTTATGTGTGCCGCACGAGACGCGCGTAATAGAACCCGTCCATGCCGGCGTCGCCTGGCAGGAACTGCCAACCCGCGCGACGGGCATGCCCGACCGCGAAACGAAAGCCGTGCTCGCGGGCGTCCGGGGTGCGTGCGAGGAAGTCCGTTACCTGCTCCTCATTTTCCTCCGGCAGCACCGAGCACGTCGCATAGAGCATGGTGCCCCCAGGCGTCAGATTTTGCCACAGCCGGTCGAGGAGCCGGGCCTGTACGGTCCGTAGAGGGGGCAGGTCCGCGGCGCGGCGATGCAGCTTGATGTCCGGGTGGCGCCGGATGACGCCGGTCGCCGAGCAGGGCGCATCGAGCAGGATGCGCTGAAAGTGGCCCTCCAGGGGGTGTTCGGCGAGATCATGGGTCAGTGTCCGCACGCGCGCGTCGCATCCGAGGCGCGCCAGGGTCTCCGCTAGCCGCGCCATCCGCGCCGGATCGGAATCGACCGCGGTCACAAAGGCCTCGGGGGCGGATTGCGCCAGGTGACCGGTCTTGCCGCCGGGCGCGGCGCACGCATCGAGGACGGCATCGCGCAAGGCGGGGGCGAGCAGCGGGGCCGCGAGTTGCGCGGCGGCGTCCTGGACCGATACCAGCCCCTCGCGGAATCCGGGGAGCCCCGGCACCTGAGCCCCCTGGGCAAGCACCACCGCGGTGTCGGCCACGGGGTGCGCGTAGGCGCCGATCCCGGCCTGCGCGAGCTCTTCGAGATAGTCGGTGCGCGCGATTCGCCGGGTATCCACGCGCAGCGTAAGCGGCGCGCGCTCGTCGTTTTCAATAAGCACCGCGCGCCACGCCTCCGGCCATGCCGCCTTCAGGCGATCCACGAACCAATCCGGGTGGTTGTACCCGGCGTAGGGCGCGTGGGCCTCGGCCGCCAGGGCGGCGCGCAAGACCGCGTTCAGCGCGCCCTTTCCCCAAGGCTTGCCTAGGGCATCGGCAGCCGATACCGCCTCGGATACCGCCACCGGTGCGGGCGTGCCCATGAACGATGCCTGATAGAGGCCTATGAGGATCAGGGCCTGCAGATCCAGATCGGCCTTGCGAAACGGGTGCTTAAGGAGCGGGGCCGTGCGCGCCAGAAGGCGGGGCGCATAGCGGACCGTGCCGATTGCCAACTCCTCGACGAGCCCGTGGCGGGCGTGGCGGGCGCGATCCTCATCCAGTGCCGGATCGAGCGCGCGTCCGGCCAGTACCTGGGCGATGATGCGCGCGGATCGCGCGCGCAGGACCAGGGCGTGACGGGGTTTAGCCAATGCGGTCCCCGATCCGAAGCGGGTGGGCCTGCAAAAAGACCCCGGCGGGTTGCATGCGGGCATTGGCGGCCTGCAAGGAGCTCACCGCCAGGGCCCCGTGTCCGGTGGCGATCACAAGCTCGGGCCGGACCTCCAGGACCGCGCCCGGCTCTGCCGCCCCTGGGGCGTCCACAAGGTGGCCCGCACCGATCTTCACGGGCGCGCCGCCGATCAGGGTGCGTACCCCAGGCCAAGGCGTGAAGGCGCGGATCTGCCGTTCCAGGGCAAGGGCGTCGCGCCGCCAATCGATGACCCCTTCGTCCTTGCGGAGTTTACGCGCGTAGGTGGCGCCGGTCGGCGGCTGCGCGATTTCCTTTACCGGCCGCCCCTGGCGCAGTGCGTCGAGCACCGGCAAAAGCGTCTCCGCCCCCACATGCGCCAACCGGTCGGCGAGCCTCTCGCTGGTGTCGGACGGCCCGATGGCAAGCACGGCGCGCGCAAGCATCGGTCCGGTATCGAGGCCGGCATCGAGGCGCATGATGGTGACACCGGTCTCGGCGTCACCGGCCTCTATGGCCCGGGCAATGGGCGCCGCGCCGCGCCAACGCGGAAGCAGCGAGGCATGAATGTTCAGGCAGCCGTGCGCCGGGATCGCAAGGAGCGAAGACGGCAGGAGCAGTCCATAGGCGACCACCACCACCACATCCGGGGCGAGCGCGCGTACCACCGTCTCGGCCTGCGCCCCGTCCTCGGGCGTATATACGGGGATGCCGAGCACGCTCGCGCGCGTCTTGACCGCGCTTGGAGTGAGTCTGCGCCCGCGACCTGCTGGCCGGTCGGGCTGGGTCAGTACGCCCGGTATGTCGTAACCGGCCTTGACCAGCGCCTCTAGGGCTGGAAGGGCAAAGAGCGGCGTCCCCGCGAAAACCGTCCTCACGACCGGGTCACATCGCCAGGCGTTGCTGTTTTTCGAGCTTCTTGCGGATGCGCTGCTGTTTTAAGCGCGAGAGGTAGTCGACGAACACCTTGCCATCGAGATGATCGATCTCATGCTGGATACACACCGCCAGCAGGTCCTCGGCCACGAGCTCGAAGGCCGCGCCGCTCCCGTCTTGCGCGCGCACCGTGATCTTCTGGGCGCGCTCGACCTCCTCGAACACGCCGGGCACCGATAAACAGCCCTCCTCGATACCAAAGACCCCGGATCGCTCACAGATGACGGGGTTGACGAAGACCTGCAGATCCTTGTGGTCCGCGCTCACGTCGATCACCACGACACGCTTTGCCACGTCGATCTGGGTGGCGGCTAAACCGATACCGGGCGCCCCGTACATGGTTTCGGCCATGTCCCGGATGAGCCCCCGGATCTCTTCATCCACGCGCGCCACGGGCAGCGCCTTTTTGCGCAGCCGGGGGTCGGGGTAACGAAGGATCTCGCGCAGTGCCATGCGGCGATTATATACCGGAATGTCTCACCCGGCGTCCCTCCCGGCAGGTGGACGATCGCCCGATCACCCACTACACTCCTTGCCATGCGTCGAGCTCGCCTGAGTCTTTTACTCGTATTGGCCCTGTCCCCCCTCGTGTGGGCGGACCGGCTGGCCGTTCCCCATGTCCCGCAACGCTATGTCGTGCAAAGTGGTGACACGCTCTGGGGTATCGCCGATCACTTCTTTCAAGACCCGTGGCGGTGGCCCGGGATCTGGAATCGTAACCTACAGATCCGCGATCCCGATCTCATCTATCCGGGCGATGTGATCGTGCTTCGTTACGTCCATGGCACGCCCTATCTCGTCAATGAGGGCCCGGCGCGGGCACTGACCGGCCAAACGCAAAACACGGTAGTGTTGAGGCCGACCGTCGGTTCGCGCGCCCTGGTCGGCGCCATCCCGACCCTGGATCCGAATGTCATAGGTCCATTCCTTCAGCGTCCGCTCGCCTTGTCGAGGCGCGCCTTTCGTCGCCTCGGTTATGTGGCCGGCGCCGTCCATCGCCACACCTTCATGAGCCCCTTGAGCCGGTTTTACGCGCGCCATCTCGGCGCCCACCCGGACAAGACCTATGAGATCTACCGGCGCGGCCCGGCGCTGCGCACGAGCGACGGGGACTTTCTGGCCTATGAGACGAAATATGTCGGCCAGGCCAAGCTCGTGCGGCCGGGGCGGCTGCCGGAGCTCGAGGTGGTGTCATCGATCCGCCAGGTCGAGGCCGGGGATCGTCTGGTGCCGTGGCGGCGTGCGGCGCCGATCCCTTATTACTATCCGCGCGCCCCGCGCAAGCGCATCCGTGCGGTCGTAGTGGCGGCAACCCACAACGACCTGAACCTCGGGACCTACGCCGCGGTGGCCATAAACGCGGGCAAAAATGCCGGGATCCGGCGGGGCTATGTGCTGCGCATCTTCAGCCGACCCCGCTCCTTTTATGATCCCGTGGCGCATGAGATGGTGCGGGGACGCAAGCAGCCGCTTGGCCTCCTTATGATATTCCGGACCTTCTCGCGCGTCAGTTACGGCATCATCATGCAGGCGCGCCGCGAGATCCATGTGGGTGATTCGGTGACCACGCCGCAAGATTGACCTTGACCGCCGTTTGCTCCATGCTCTTGACTAAAGGCGCCGTGCGCCCTACCTCAGGAGCGGACCGGAGAGTGCAAGATCCTGAAATGAAAGAAAACGTCCTCGACGTCCTGATGTACCTATTTGAAAACTATATGGACGAGGGGCCCGATTTCCAGCCCGACCAGGAGTCTCTGGCCGACGAACTGGCGCAGGCCGGTTTCCCGAAGGCCGAGATCGTCAAGGCCTTTGCGTGGCTCGAGGGGCTCGCCGCCCTGAGGAGCAATGAGGCCTCATCGCCCGCCAACGCCTCCCTGAAGTCCCTGCGTGTGTATTCCGAGGACGAGCACAAGAAGATGGACACCGCCGCGCGCGGCTTCCTGCTGTTTCTTGAGCAGGGCGGGGTGCTTGATGCCGCCGCGCGCGAGCTCGTCATCGACCGTGTGATGGCGCTCGAAACGGATGAGATGGACCTGGAGCAGATGAAATGGATCATCCTGATGGTGCTCTTCAATCAGCCGGGCCAGGAACAGGCCTACGCCTGGATGGAGGACTTGGTGTTTAACGAAACCCAGGGTGCCCTCAACTAGGATTTCCTTCCCCAGGAAACCGCCGGGTGGCGTTCGCGCTTCCCAAGGCCCATAGTGCCCCAACTCGTTTATCGTTACCGCCTGAAAACGCATGACTAAGAATCTCATCATTGTCGAGTCGCCCGCCAAGGCCAAGACGATGGGCAAATATCTGGGCAAGGGCTTTACCGCTCTGGCTTCGTACGGCCATGTGCGCGATCTCATACCGAAAAAGGGCGCGGTTGATACCGAGCATGACTTCGGCATGAAGTACGAGCTCATCGAGAAGAATCGCAAGCACATCGACCTCATCATCAAGGCAATGAAAAAGGCCGATGTCCTCTATCTAGCCACCGACCCGGACCGCGAAGGCGAGGCCATCTCCTGGCATCTCTATGAGATCCTGAAGGACGAAGGCCTGTTGGCCGACAAGCCGGTGCATCGGGTGGTGTTCCACGAGATCACCAAGCGCGCCATTCAAAAGGCGGTCGCGGAGCCGCGCGCGCTCTCCGAGAATCTTGTCAACGCCCAGCAGGCGCGCCGTGCCCTCGATTATCTGGTCGGCTTCAATCTCTCGCCCCTGCTCTGGAAGAAGGTGCGCCGCGGGCTGTCGGCCGGCCGCGTGCAGAGCCCGGCGCTGCGCCTGATCGTGGAGCGCGAGGAGGAGATCGAGCGCTTTGTGGAGCGTGAGTACTGGACCATAGACTCGGAGATGGAGGCCTCCGGGCAGGCATTCCGGGCCCGGCTCATGACGCTTTCCGGGACGCGGCTCGATCAGTTCGCGGTGACCGACGCAAAACGCGCGGCGGAAGTCGAGGCGCGCCTCAAGGCCGGCGCCGCCGACGGGCACTATCGTGTGCTGGCCGTGGAGCGCAAGCAACGCCGCCGTAACCCGGCTCCACCCTTCACGACCTCCACGCTCCAGCAGGAGGCCGCGCGCAAGCTGCATTTCACGGCCCAGCGTACCATGCGCACCGCCCAGCAGCTCTACGAAGGCGTGGCGATCGACGGCGAGACCGTGGGTCTCATAACGTACATGCGCACGGACTCCGTGACGCTGGCGCAGGATGCATTGACCGAGATCCGCGCCGTGATCGCCGAACGCTTCGGGGCTGACAAGCTGCCGGCTTCCCCGCATGTCTACAAGACGCGATCCAAGAATGCCCAGGAGGCCCATGAGGCCATAAGGCCGACATCGGTGGCCCGCACACCCGAGGACCTGCGCGCCTTTCTGAGCCCCGAGCAACAAAAGCTCTACGATCTCATCTGGCGGCGCACCATGGCCGCCCAGATGATCCCCGCGGTCCTCGACACCATGGCCGTGGACCTCGAGGCCGGCGCTGGCGATATGTCGCGCGCGACAGGCTCGGTGGTGCTCGTGCCGGGGTTCATGACGGTGTATCAGGAAGACGCCGACGACAAGAAGGGGGAAGAGGATGAGTCGGATCGGCTGCTTCCGGACATGCGCGAGGGCGAGCGCATCGCCCTGAAGGAAATCCACAAGGAACAGCATTTCACAGAGCCGCCGCCGCGCTATTCCGAGGCAAGCCTCGTGAAGACCCTGGAGGCCTTCGGCATCGGCCGCCCCTCCACCTACGCGACCATCATCTCGACCTTGCAGCAGCGCGAGTACGTGGTGCTGGACAAGCGCCGCTTCAAGCCCACCGACGTCGGGCGGGTGGTGAACAAATTTCTCGCCCAGCACTTCGAGCGTTATGTCGATTACGATTTCACGGCGCGGCTCGAAGATGATCTGGATGCAGTGTCGCGCGGCGAGAAGGAATGGGTGCCGTTGTTGCGCGATTTCTGGTCGGAGTTTCATCGCCAGGTGAGCGACAAGGAAGACGCCGAGCGCCCGGGCGTCGAGGTGCTCGCCGAGACCTGCCCGCAATGCCATAAGCCGCTGTCCAAGCGCCTCGGGCGTAACGGCTATTTCATTGGCTGCACCGGTTATCCCGAGTGTGATTACACGCGCAACCTGGGCGAGGAGGCCGAGGCGCCGGCGCCCGAGGTGATTCCGGATCGCGTCTGCCCGCTGTGCGCGGGCCCGCTCGTGATCAAGCGTGGCCGCTACGGGCGCTTCATAGGCTGTAGCAATTACCCAACCTGTCGTCACATGGAGCCCCTGGAGAAGCCCAGCGACACCGGGGTTACCTGTCCCGAGTGCCGCCAAGGCACGCTCTTGAAGCGCAAATCCCGGTACGGCAAGATCTTCTACTCATGCTCGCGCTATCCGGATTGCAAGTATGCGGTGTGGAACCCCCCGCTCGCCGAGCCCTGCCCGCAGTGCGGACACCCGATCCTGACGATCAAGACCACCAAGCGGCGTGGCACGGAAAAGGTCTGCCCGCAGAAGGAGTGTGGTTACGCCATCCCCTGTCCGGAGTGCGCCGAGGGCGGCCCCTAGCCTCGCATCGGCCGTTGGGAATAACGGGGGCCGCAAAACGTCTTTATCACTAGACGATGGCGGCAAGACGGGGTTCGATGGTCAGGCGAGCGGTCCTAGCATTAGTCGTGGCGGCGATGTGTCTCGGGGCCATGCCGATCCCGGCGGCGGCCCGCCCCTTGGCGCCGAATCAGGCCTTCCGGTTTCACGCCGCCATCGTGCGCGGCGCGCTCCAAGTGCGCTGGACCGCCGCGCCCGGTTATCACATCTACCGCAGCCGCGTGCATCTCACGGTGGCGCCGCATGGCGTGCGCCTGGCCCCGTTCCGTCTGCCCAAGGGCCGATGGGTCAATGACCCGGCCTTCGGCCATCAGCAGATCTATGAGGGCCGGACGGTGTTGACCATCCCCTTCGCGCATGCGCCGATGGGGGGCGTGGTGCGCGTCACCTCGCGCTACCAGGGCTGCGCGAATGCCGGGATCTGTTATCCGCCGCTTGCAAAGACCGTGGTCCTGAAGGACCCGCCCGCGGCGGCCGGCCCACGACCGCCGCCGGCCGCAAAGCCGACATCGGTCTTGTCGATTGCCGCCTCGCGTGCGAAAATCGCACCCCCCTGGGATACCTTGGCCTTGTTCCTCGTGGCCGGGCTCGGGCTCGCGTTCACGCCCTGCGTGTTCCCCATGATCCCGATCTTGTCGGCCACCATCGTCGGCCAGTGCCGGGGGCGCGCACGCCCCTTCACCTTGTCCCTGGCCTACGTGATCGGCATGGCCGCGACCTATACTGCGGCCGGCATGATCGCTGCGCTCACCGGACACTACGTGCAGGCGGCCTTCCAGAACCCCTGGGTGCTGTCGGCCTTCAGCGCCCTGTTCGTGGTGCTGGCGCTCTGCATGTTCGGATTGTATGACCTGCAGATGCCGCCGGCGGTCCAGGAGCGCCTGGGCCGTTTCGGTCAAGGTGGGCAGGTGCTTGGTACCCTGGTGCTCGGGGCGTTCTCGGCGCTGATCGTGGGCCCATGCGTGGCCGCGCCCCTGGCCGGGGCGCTTCTACTCATCTCGCGCACCGGGGACGTGGTCTTTGGCGGGCTCGCGCTGCTCGCCTTGAGCATCGGCATGGGCCTGCCGCTGCTTGCCATCGGGACGTCCGCCGGCCATATCCTGCCCAAGGCCGGCCCGTGGCTCGACAAGACCCGCGCGGTCTTCGGGCTACTCATGATCGCGGTGGCGATCTGGCTTGAAGGCCGTATCCTGCCAGGCCCCGTGACGCTTGGGTTGTGGGCGCTGCTCGTCATCGTCGGCAGCGTGGCCCTCGGCACGCTCGAGCCCTTGAAGTCCAATTCCCCCGGCGCGGCCGGTCTTATCAAGGGTCTTGGCGTGGCGGTTCTCGGCTATGGCCTCGTGCTGGGCGTGGGCGCCCTGTCGGGGGCCACCAATCCGCTTGCCCCGCTCGCGCGCCTGTCCGTGAGCGCGGCCCGTCCCACCGCCCGCCCTCGCCTCGCGTTTTCCACGATCCGCGGCGTGCGCGGTCTGAAGGCGGTGCTCGCCCGGGCCCACGGGCGCCCGGTATTGGTGGATTTCTGGGCCTCATGGTGCGTGCAATGCCACCGCATGGAGGCCAACACCTTTCACAACCGGCGCGTCATGACGGCGTTGCGTTCGGTAGTCTTGGTGCGTGCCGATGTAAGCCAGGATAATGGCCGCACGCGGCGCCTACTGGCCCGCCTGCATGCCTTTGGGCCGCCCACCTTGGTCTATTTCGATCGCCGCGGGGCGCGCATCGGGGAATGGCCGGGTTATGAGGGGCCGCACGCCCTTCTTGCCCATATCACACGGCCGGGCACGGGGGCGCGCAGCGGTAGCTCGCGCCCGCTGCCGGCCGCTATCAGCAATTGAGGCGCGGCGGCGTTCGGGCCGTCGCGCCTCGCTGTTTAGGGAAGGAGGGAGGCATGGCGTCACCGCGGTGGATAAAGATCGGGCTTGCCCTGTGCGTCGTCACGGCCCCCGCATGGGCGCATCGCCCGGTGTCGGCGGCGAAACAGGCCCACCGGCTGGTCCTCTATCGGGCCTTAA
>JAKBUS010000053.1 GCA_021841585.1 Pseudomonadota bacterium
TCTCCGCGAGCCACGCACTGATCACATGGCGCGGTTCGGCGGTCTGCGCGAGCGCGCACAGCAAGCGGTGGTGGCGCAGGCTCCCATAGACGGCCTCGGCGATGACGCCGCGGTCCTTGGGGCCTAGGCGCGGCTGCGCGCGAAAGAAGCGATCCATGCGCGTATCGGCGGCCCCGGGGCTTGCCAGGATGTCGGCCAGCAGACGCGCGGCGGCGTCGTGGAGGGCGGGCGTGATCAATCGCGGTAGCGCTTCTCGAGGTCGGCGTAGGCCTCGATGCGGCGGTCGCGCAAAAACGGCCATATTTGGCGCGTTTGCTCCATGCGCTGCGGGCTGATGCGGGCGGTCAGCACGCATGGCGCATCGCCGGCGCGCGCCAGCCACTCGCCTTGCGGACCGCATGCGAAGCTTCCGCCCCAGAACGCGATCCCGGGAGTCGCCCGGCTCGGGTCCGGCTCGTGGCCGCAGCGGTTCACGGCCATGACCGGGATGCCATTGGCGACCGCGTGTGCGCGCTGGATCAGTTCCCAGGCCTCTTTCTGGCGGGCCTTCTCGGCATCGTCGTCACGCGGATCGAAGCCGATGGCGGTGGGATACAAAAGCATGTCGGCGCCGGCAAGCGTCATGAGCCGCGCGGCCTCTGGATACCACTGGTCCCAGCATACCAGCACGCCGAGGCGTCCGACGCTCGTGGCGATCGGGACGAAGCCCAGGTCGCCGGGCGTGAAGTAGTACTTCTCGTAAAAGCCCGGATCATCGGGGATGTGCATCTTGCGATAGCGTCCCACCAGGCGCCCGTCGCGCTCTAGGACCACCGCCGTATTGTGATAGAGGCCGCTTGCGCGGCGTTCGAACAGCGATCCGACGATGACGAGCGAAAGCTCGCGGGCGAGCGCGCCGAGACGCTCCGTCGACGGTCCGGGGATGGCCTCGGCGCGCGCGAACTCCGCGGCGTTCTCCCACTGGCAGAAATACGGTCCGTTGTGCAATTCCTGGAGCACGGCGAGGTCGGCGCCCTGCGCGCGCGCCTCGCGCAACCCCTCCTCGATACATGCCCACGCCTCGGCGGCGCTGCCGCCGGCGGCCTGCTGGATCAAGGCGACCGTGATGCCGGCGCTCATGAGAGAGGGCCGTGGCCGATCGAGGATGAGGGCAGGGCAATGACCATAAGGGCCTCCGATGACGATCGCCGGGTGATCTACGCGAGCACGCCGCGTGGCAGCTGCATGGTGGCGCAATGCAGGCTGCCGTGCTGGGCGATCAGGGTGAGCGAGGGGATGCCGATGACATCGCGCCCCGGAAAGCAGCCTGCGATCACCCTCAGGGCCTCGGGGTCCTGGCGATCGTTATACGTCGGCACCAGCACCGCGCCGTTTATGATCAGGAAATTGGCATAGGTCGCGGGCATGCGCTCGCCCGCGGCATCGAGTTTCGCCGCCGGCCAGGGGAGTGGAACGAGCCGGTAGGGCGCACCGGCTGCCGTGCGCTGCGCCTGCAGTTCCTGTTCCATGGCCTTTAGCTCCTCGTAGTGTTCATCCTCCGGCGAGGGGCAGGCGCAGTAGGCGATCGTGCGCGCGTCGCAAAAGCGCGCCAGCGTGTCGATATGGCCATCAGTGTCGTCGCCGGCGAGATAGCCGTGATGGAGCCACAGGACGCGGCGCGCCGCAAGGCGCTCGGCAAGCTCCGCCTCGATGTCGGCGACGCTGTGCTTGGGGTTGCGCGCCGGCGACAGCAGGCAGCGCGAGGTGACCAGCAAGGTGCCCGCGCCATCGGACTCGATGCTGCCGCCCTCGAGCACGAAATCGGTCGATTCCAGGGGGGTGGTGCGAAACGCCCCTTGCGCATGCACGGCGCGCGTCAGGGCATCGTCCTTTGCGTACGGGTACTTGCGCCCCCAGCCGTTGAATGCGAAGTCCTGGAGCAGCAGGCCGCCTTGCGTCTCCACCGTGAGTGGACCGTGATCACGCACGAATACGTCGTCGGAAGGGGCCATGACGATCCGCACACGCGCCTCATCGGCCTGTGCCGCGCGCAGGGAGGCGCGCACGCGCGCCTCATGCGCCTCGTCATGGGCGACGATGAGTACGGTCTCGTAGCGAGTGATGGCGGCGGCGATGGCGGCGAAGGTCGCAAAGGCTTCATCGAGGACCGGGGCCCAGTCGCCGTGGGCATGGGGCCAGGTCAGCATGACCCCGGATTGGGGTTCCCATTCCGCAGGGAAGCGATGAGCGGAGGTCGCGCGGTCCTGGCGCCGGATCGTGATCGTGGTCATGGCGTTCGCCAAGAAGTCGGGGCCTGCGATCTTAGCGGTTTAGCCGCGGGCCGCCAAGTCGTTGCGCGCCAGGGCGCGGGCGAGGAACGTCCGCAGGTCGTCGGTCTCGGTGTCGCTGATGTCGTGGGCAATGGGGTAGCTATGCAATTCCGCGGTGATGCCATGGGTGCCGAGCAAGGCATGGGTCTTCAGGGCGAAGGCGTAGGGGACCATGAGATCATCCGTGCCGTGCCCAAGAAACACGGGGGTGCGATCATTCACGTGTGGCAGCCCTTCGGCGAAGCGGTGCGCAAGCGGCAGATAGGTCGATAATCCAACGCACGCGGCCAGGTGCTGCGGACCGGTCAGGGCGGTATACAACGCCACCGCCCCGCCTTGCGAGAAACCACCAAGGATGATGCGCTCGGCCGGTATGCCATGGCCGGCCTGCTCCCTGATGAGGTCCGTGATCGCAAGCGAGGCGCGCTGGATGCCGGCCTCGTCCTGAGGGTCCTCCGGGCGCGTGCCATAGAGATCGAACCACGCCGGCATGTGCACCCCACCGTTTAGCGCGACCGCCTGGGTCGGGGCATGCGGGAAGATAAAGCGCATGGCCTTTGGGGTGATGCCCGCGAAGGTCTCGACGAACCCGGCGAAATCGTGGCCGTCGGCGCCCAGGCCGTGGAGCCAGATGAACGCGTAATGGGGGTGGGGGCCGGTGGCGTATTGCAGGGCGGGCTGTTCGAAAAAACTCATGGGACTATTATAGCCCGGGACCATCGCCGTGGAGAAGTTGCGGCGCGGGGCGGGCATCGGCGCGCGGTACCGAAATCCGCGAGGGGGGCGCCGGCGCGCATGCCAGGGCTCACCGGCTGTCCGTGGTGCGCGCGCTTGCGCGCCGCACCGCCAAGGCCTTGGGGACGGTGATTGCGAGACGCGCATTCCCATGCGTGGTGGCTGCCACCAGGATCTCCAAGGGCCCCTCGCTGAAAAGATCGGAGGCGAGCAGCTTCGGATCGGCGCCAGGCGCCAGATCGATCAGGACGCGCTCGCCGCGCTTACGGGTTATGAGGAGCATACGATCTTGTAGCGCGAAACCGCTGACCCGTCGATAGCCGATCGGCAACAGATGTGCAGGTAGGTCGCCTGTCGTGCCGGTTTACTTGCACCCAGAAATGCGTTTGAATGGTGACCTTCTCGTTTTCCGGGGTATCCATGAGTCTCATACGTCCCTTCCGGGGCCTGCGGCCCGACGCCGCGCACGCGGCCGCGGTCATCGCCCCCCCTTATGATGTCTTGAGCAGCGCCGAGGCGCGCGAGGCGGTGGCCGGGCGACCATGGAGCTTTCTGCGGGTCTCCAAGGCCGAGGTCGATTTGCCACCGGACACCAACTCCACGGACGAGGCGGTGTTCCGGCAGGCGGCGCGCAACTGGGCGCGGCTGCGCGCCGAGGTGCTGATCCAGGATCCCACAGCCTGTTATTACTGTTATGAGCTGAGGATGGGGGACCATGTCCAGAAGGGCCTAGTCGCCGCGGCCTCGGTGGAGGCCTATGCCGAGGGACGTATCCGCCGCCACGAGCTGACGCGTCCCGACAAGGAGCGTGATCGGGTGCGCCATATCGAGGCCTTGAACGCCCAGACCGGACCGGCATTCCTTACATTCCGCGCGCAGCCGGAGATCACGGCCTTGCTGGCGCGCGCCTCCGAGGGTCCGGCTTCGATCGACGCGCTCCTGCAGGGGGTCCGCCACCGCCTGTGGGTGGTGGCCGATGCGGACCTGATCGAGCGCCTCACCGCCGCCTTCGAGCGCCTTCCACGCATCTATATCGCCGACGGCCATCATAGGACCGCGGCCGCGCGGGTCGTAGCGACGAGCCGCGGACCGCAGCCGGGCGCCCACCACGGGTTTCTATCGGTGCTGTTTCCCGACAATGAGATGCAGATCCTGAACTATGACCGGGTCGTGGCCGATCTGAATGGTCGCAGTGCGCCGCAATTGCTGGAGGCTTTGGCGGCGATCTTTGAGGTCCTGCCCGAGGAGGCCCCGGTACGCCCGCGGGCGCCCGCCGAGTTCGGGATGTATCTCGCGGGCCACTGGTACCGTCTGCGTTGGCGTACGACCCGCCCCGAGGACCCCGTGGCGCGCCTTGACGTGAGCCTGCTGCAGGATCGGGTGCTGGCGCCGCTTTTCGGGATCAGCGACCCGCGCCGCGACCAGCGCATTGATTTCGTGGGAGGCATTCGCGGTCCGGCAGCGCTCGCCGGCCGCGTCGATCGCGCGGGAGGGGTGGCGTTTACGCTCTACCCGACGGGGCTTCAGGACCTCATGGCGGTTGCCGACCAGGATGCGGTCATGCCACCGAAATCCACATGGTTCGAGCCTAAGCTCGCCGACGGCCTTGTATCTTATAGTCTGGAAGAGGAGGCTTAGGCCGGGCAGAGGCGCTGGGCCATGCACGTGCCCGCCGACTCCCCGCCGTCTAGGCCGTGGATCTTCAGTTTATTGCCCTTGGCGAAATCCACGAGGAAGCTGAATGCGCTCGGGTTCACGCCCTTGAGTTCTGGGTCGACCACCAGACATTTGCGGCCGTCTATCACTTGCGGCTGCACATAATGCGAGTAACGGATGCGGCGGTCCATGCCGAAGGTGGAAAGACTGCCGCTGATCCGCTCTATCCAGTCGCTCGGTCTGAAGGTGCGGCCATCCTCGGTTACCCCCTCGATCACGATCTTATTACCCACTTCCATCATCGTTTCTACCCTCACTGTCCTACTGCCTGTGCGTGTCATCCCTTACGTGCAAAGGATAGCTCATTTTCATCAAAATTTAACCGTATTTGGCTCTGATCCGGACGAAAGGTTCCGTCGCGCCGCGGAAAGTGCCTTACCGAGGTCATCCTGGCCGCTCGCGCGCACGCGCTCGGCAAGCCCCGCCGTGATCGCGGGCACGAGCCCCGGCCCCTCATAGATCAATCCGCTATAAAGCTGTAGCAAGGAGGCCCCCGCCACTAAATGGTTCCAGGCCTCCTCTGCATTATTTATGCCGCCCACGCCGATGACGGGAATATTCGGTAAGGCTTTGAATACTTTTGATATTATCTCCCTGGAGAGGGTCGTGAGCGGGACCCCGGATAGGCCCCCCGGCTCACTGGCCGCGGGCCCGTGCCCCATAGGGGGGCGGCTGATCGTGGTATTGGTAGCGATGACCGCGTCGCAGAGGCCTTGAGCCAGGACCGCGAGCAAGGCATCGAGCGCCGCGGGTGTGAAGTCCGGTGCGATCTTCACGGCAATCGGGACATAGCGCCCGCTTTGGCGATGGAGGGCGGCCTGGTCCTCGCGCAGGGCCCCGAGCAGGACGCGCGCGGTCTCCGGTTCCTGGAGGGAGCGTAGGCCCGGGGTGTTGGGCGAGGACAGGTTGACGGTCAGATAGTCGGCATACGGGGCAAGCGCGGCCCATCCCAGCCGGTAGTCGTCGACGGCGCGCTCGAGGGGCGTATCGCGGTTCTTGCCGATGTTCACGCCCACGGGGATCGCTGGCCGCCAGGCGCGCAGGCGCGCGGCGAGCGCGTCCATGCCGGCGTTGTTGAAGCCGAGGCGATTGATGAGCGCGCGCTGTTCGGGTAGCCGGAAGAGACGCGGGCGGGGGTTGCCAGGCTGCGCCCGTGGGGTGACCGTGCCGACCTCGAGGAAGCCGAACCCGAGCGCCGCCAGCCCACGCAGGGCCTGGCCGTTTTTGTCGAAACCGGCGGCGAGCCCCAGCGGGTTTGCAAACCGCAGGCCGAGGACCTCGACCGCCAAGGACCCTTCGGCGGCCACGGCCGGTGGCCGGCGCACGGCCCCATAGGCACGCAGGGCGAGCAGCGCGGCCTCATGGGCGGTCTCGGGGGGTACGCGAAACAGCCAGGGACGAAGGGCCTTATACACCTAGAAGCGCTCGCCCGCGGCCAGCATGCGCCACTGGCCCGGCTTGAGCCCGCCTAAGCGCACGCGCCCGATACGGACACGCTTCAGGGCGCGCACCTCGTGGCCGACCTCGTGGAGCATGCGCCGGATCTGGCGTTTGCGGCCCTCGGTCAGGGTCATGATCAGGGCGTCTGGGCCCAGACGCTCGACGCGCACCGGGCGCAGGGGCCTGTCGTCGAGCGTAAAAGGTCCGCGCAGCCGATCGAGAGTGCCATCCGGGATCGGCGCATCGACGCGCACGTGATACTCCTTCTCGATGATGTGCTCGCCGATCAGAAGGCGGGCGATGCGCCCATCCTCGGTGAGCACCAAGAGCCCCTGGGAGTCGATGTCGAGGCGTCCGGCCACGGCCAGCCCCTGCGGCACGCGCGGCATGGGCGCGGGACCGGCATAGGAGGCAAGCGTGAGCAGCACATGCGCGCTCTGATAGCCCTTTTCCGGTTGTCCCGAGACGTAGCCCAGGGGTTTATTCAAGAGGATGGTCATGCGCCGCTTTTGGCGCGCTTGGGCGGTGGGGGCGAGCGTGATGCGCGCATCGGGGGCGGCGCGCTCGCCGAGCACCGCGCGATGCCCATTGACCTCCACGAGGCCCTGTTCCAGGTAGTAATCGGCCTCGCGCCGCGAACACACCCCGCGCGAGGCCAGCAGTTTCGAGATGCGCACGAGGGCGTCGGTCATGGGGTGTTCCGGGAGCGGCGTTCGCTGTCGGTTGTCGGGTCGGGCGGCCGCTCGGTACAATGGCGGCCCGTGGAGGACATATGATAAAGCTTAACCGTTATAGCGCAAAGATCACCGGACCCAAATCTCAAGGGGCCTCGCAGGCGATGCTGTATGGCACGGGGCTCACGGCCGACGACATGGACAAGGCCCAGGTCGGCATCGGCAGCGTATGGTTCGAGGGCAATACCTGCAACATGCACCTTCTGGACCTCGCCGCCCTCGTCAAGGAGGGGGTGGAAAAGGCGGGTCTCGTGGGCATGCGCTTCAATACCGTCGGGGTCTCGGACGGCATGTCGATGGGCACCGACGGTATGAGCTTTTCGCTGCAATCGCGGGACCTCATCGCCGATTCGGTGGAGACCGTCATGGGCGCGCAATGGTATGACGCGCAGATTACGCTGCCGGGCTGCGACAAGAACATGCCGGGCTGCATCATCGGCATGGCGCGCATCAACCGCCCCGGGCTCATGATCTACGGCGGCACCATCAAGCCCGGCCACGCCCATGGAGAGACCCTCGACATCGTGTCGGCCTTCCAGGCCTATGGGGCGTTTTTGGCCGGGAAGATTACCGAGGAGCAGCGCAGCGAGGTGATCCATCACGCCTGCCCCGGACCGGGGGCCTGTGGCGGCATGTATACCGCCAACACCATGGCCTCGACGATCGAGGCTTTGGGCATGAGCCTGCCCTATAGTTCCTCGACACCAGCGGTCGATGGCGGCAAGCGCGAGGAGTGCCTGCGCGCCGGCGCCGCTGTACGCATGCTGCTGGAGCGCGACATCAAACCGCGCGACATCATGACGCGCGCGGCCTTCGAAAACGCCCTCGCCGTGCTGATGGTGCTGGGGGGCTCGACCAATGCCGTCTTGCACCTCATCGCCATGGCGCGCGCCGTGGATGTGCCCTTGACCCTCGAGGACTTCCAGACGGCCAGCGACCGCGTGCCGTTGCTCGCGGACCTGAAACCCAGCGGGAAATATGTCATGGAGGATTTGCATCTTGCAGGCGGCGTGCCCGCGGTGATGCGTCTGCTCGCGGAGCATGGCCTGATCCACGGCGATTGCCTGACCGTGACCGGCAAGACCGTGGCTGAGAACTTGGCGGAGGCCGCGCCGCTGCGCGCGGGCCAGCCGGTGATCCGCCCCTGGGACCAGCCCATCAAGCCGACCGCGCATATCCAGATCCTGTCGGGCAATCTCGCCCCAGGGGGATCCGTGGCCAAGATCACCGGCAAGGAGGGGCTTTCCTTCACCGGGCCGGCGCGGGTCTTTGACGCGGAGGAGGCGATGCTTGCCGCCCTCGAGGCCGGCCGTATCCAACGGGGTGATGTCGTCGTCATCCGCTACGAGGGACCCAAGGGGGGGCCTGGGATGCCGGAGATGCTGACACCGACCTCGGCCCTGATGGGGGCGGGCCTGGGGGCGGACGTGGCGCTCATCACCGACGGGCGTTTCTCGGGGGGCTCGCATGGCTTTATCATCGGCCATGTCGTGCCCGAGGCCCAGGAGGGCGGTCCGATTGCGCTCATCCAGGACGGCGACCGCATTACCATCGATGCGCAGGCGCGGCGGCTTTCCGCCGAGGTGAGCGACGAGGAGTGGGCGCGGCGGCGCGCGGCCTGGCAAATGCCTCCTTATAAGGCGACGCGCGGGACCCTGAAGAAATACATCAAGAACGTCCAGAACGCATCGCTTGGATGCGTGACCGACGAATAACAGCCCAAGGAGGGCGCGAAATGGCAAAGATCACTGTGAAGGCCAATGGCCCCTACCTCGTCCTGGGCGCCGAGATCGTGGATGAGACCGGCGCCCCGTTTCCGGTGGAGGCCGGCAAAGCGGTGGCCCTGTGCCGGTGCGGGGCCTCGCAACGCAAGCCGTTTTGCGACGGCTCGCACGCGAAGATCGGGTTTCACGCCGAGGAGCGCGCGGTAGCCCTCAAGGGATGACGACGCTCGCGTGCAGCGGCAGATGATCCGAGCAGAGGCGCGCCGCAGACGAGTTCTCGGCGTGTATGGTCACTGCGGCCTCGGCCGGACACACGAAGATGCGGTCGAGCGGCAGCAGCGGAAAGAATGCCGGATAGGTGGGCGGGCTTTCGCGGCGGCCGAGAGGGCCGTGCAGCGGCGCAAGCGCGGGACCGCGGGCCCGCCAGTCGTTGAAGTCCCCCATGACCACGAGTGGCCGCCGGCAGTCCGGGGCGAGGGCGGCCATGAGCCGGGCCGCCTGCGTGCGCCGCTCCGCCGGGCGCAGGCCGAAATGGGTCACGACCACGCGCAACAGGCAGTCGCGCAAGGCGATATCGCAGTCGAGGGCGCCGCGCGGTTCGTGGCGTCCGATGCTGAGATCGATATGCCGCACCGCGAGGATCGGATGCGCGCTCAAGACGAGATTGCCATAGTGGCCATGGTGGCGGCTCAATAGCGGCCCGTGCGCCGCGTGCAGGCCGGTGGCGTGCGGCAGGTAGTCCATCTGACTGCTGTCGAGACCCGGACCGGAATGCGTATCGACCTCCTGCAGCCCGATCACGTCGGCGGCGAATTCCCGAATGGATGCGGCGATGCGATCGGCATCGCGCCGGCGGTCGCGTCCGACGCAGCCATGGATGTTGTAGGAGACCACCCGGAAATCCACGCTCACTTCCGTGCGCAGGCCGTCAATCCAGGCTTGGTAAAATGTTCGGTAAGCCACCTGCGTAACCACAAAGCCACGGCGGCGAGGCCTACGGCGATGAGCGCGAGTTCCAGGATCTGCTTGGCGGCCGGATGATCCAGGGTCGCGGCCAGGCTGCTCGTAAAGAGGGTGAGCGCGAGGATCCCGGGGGCGACGCCGACGGCGGTGCCGATGACGAGATCCCGATAGCGGACCTTGAGGGCGCCGGCCCCGGCGGTGACCACCGTAAACGGCGCGATCGGCACTGTGCTCACGAGGATCATGGTGCCAAGGCCCGGGCGCCGAAGCCTATGATGCAGCTCGCGCCACGCCGTTGGGGCAAGGCGGGAGAGGGCGCGCGCCCCAAGGATGCGTCCGAGGGCATAGTTCAGCGAGGCGCTCGACAGGCAGCCAAGAAAGGCATACAGCAGGTTCTGTGGCGACGTGAATGCCAGCGCGGTCACGACGATGAGCAGTGTCACCGGAAAGAACACGAGCCCGCCGACCACGTAGGCGCCCCACAAGGCCAGCGGCGCGACCGCATAGCGGCTCGCCGCGCGCAGCAAGGCAAGGAGCCGCGGCACGTCAAGCCAGGCGTGCAGGGGCGTGTAATGCCAGGCAGCGCCGAGCGTCGCGAACCCGCTCAAGACCAAGGCCGTGCGCAAACAGCGCGTGGCGAGATGAGCGCGCGCGGCCTCGGGCATGTAGGAGGCCATGAATTCGCGCGCCGCGACCGGTCGTTCCGGATCGGCGATGAGGCTGTCTGCCAAGGGCGAGAGCGCGTCGCGCGGATTGTCTGGGAGCGGCTCCAGGTGGCGCGGGGCCTCGCGCCGTGCGTCGATCACGCCCGCCCACGAGCCCGCCTCTCGCCGGCGTCGGCGGACATCGGCCTCGGGCCATCCCAGATGCTCCCCCAAGAGATCGCAACGCAAGGCGTCGATGGCGGAGGCGATGCGTGGGTCATGGAGGCCATCGATGCTGATGTTGCATTCGCTGTCGAGGCCCATGGAGCGGTTACTGGTATTGGCGGAGCCGATGGTGACGAATGTGTCGTCCACGATCAGAAGCTTGGAGTGGACCTTGACGCAATCGCCGGCGAGTCCCGGGACCACCGGGTAGCAGGCGCGCAGGCGACGCTTGTGGTCGGCGGCGCGCAGTTGCGCCAATAGGCGCGCGCGCAGGACGCCCATGGTATGGCGTTGCAGCCAGCCGGGGATGCTGAGCGGCAGGACGATGATGATCTCGGGCGGGTCGGCGCGCTGCAAGAGTGCGCGCAGGGCATCCCCGACGGCGGCCGCCGTGAGGTATTGATTCTCGATATAGACGACGTCGCGGGCGCGCGCGAGCGCGTCGCAGTAGAGATGACGGATCTCGTCGATCCCGGCGCGTCCCTCATAGGGGCCTTGGGTGCGGCTGATGGCCACCGGCACGTGGCAAAGGCGGGGGGGCGCCGACAGCGGCCAGGGGGCGGGGGATTCGTGGGCCGCGGACGGGGGAATGCGTTCACCGGTGGCCTCCTGCCAGCGGCCACGCACGAGATCGCCAAGGGCGTGCGCGGCCGGCCCGCTCAAGGCGATCTGGACGTCATGGAAGGGCCCGTAGCGGCGCCCGGTGGGGCCTATGCGGCGCGCGTCGTGGGCGTCGTGGGCGCGCGTGTCCCAGCGATGGATGGTGAGATCGAGCCCGCCGGCAAACGCCATCCGGTCGTCGATCACGACGATCTTCTGGTGATGCGATGCCGCCGGCGGGTGGTGGTTGTCGAGGTGGAAATGCAGGCGTTTATGGGTGCGCCAGCCGAGCTTGAAGGCCGGGAAGGGCTCGCGTTCCAGCGCAAAGATCAGCGAGAAGTCCCAATTCAGCAAAAAGGCGTGCAGGCGGGGCTTGCGCCGTATGAGGGCGTCGAGAAATGGTCCGAGGCGGCTGTGCGGGCGCTTAATCCCGGTACCGTCGAGGGTCATGCGGCTGTCGACGTCCCAGCCAGAGATCAGGATTTTGTCCTCGGCGGCACCCGCGGCCTCCTGGAAGGCCTGGAAATACGCCTCACCGTCTATCAGGAAGGTGAGCGCCTCGGCGTTTACGACCCGCCAACAGTTGCGGCCCTCGGCGAACAAGCTATCCATGGGCGTAAGCCTAAGGAGGCTTGGGGGCCGTTGCCATCGGGCGGATGGGCGGGCGGCTCCGTCTTGCGGCCAAGCTCAGCCGACGAGCGCACCTTCACAAGCGGGGCTGGCGTTGTATAGTTGATGGTGGAGGAGATGTCATGACGGAAGACGCGATTTCCACCTTATATCGAAAGCCCTGCCCTTCGTGCGCCCGCCAGTATGCGCGTGATTCCCGCGCCTGCCCGTTTTGCGGCTATGTCGAGGTCTTGGCGAGCGAGACCGAGGAGGATCAGGAGCGGCTATACGGGGAATATCTGGCGGCGCGCTACAAGCAGGCCCGCGATGAGGTCGAACGCCTGCGGCGGGCCGTCACGCTCCACCCGGAGGATCGCAGCCGGGAACGGGCCCTGGCGCTCGCCCTTGCCGATGAAGAGGTCTTGGGGCGTGAGTGGACGGCCTATCGCGATGGCCACCATCAGGCCGCCCATAGTGAACCGCCGCAACGGGCCAAGGCCGACAAGGAGTGTCCGGTCTGCACAGCAACCCTGCCCAAGGGCGTGGGCCGCTGTGCCTGCGGCTACGTCTTCGGGGCCGAAGTCGTGACCACCACCACGCTCTGCCCGCATTGCACGGCACCGGTCGCCGCGGGCGCCGAACGCTGTGGATGCGGCTACCCGCTGGGCGTGCAGACGCCCGTATCCGGCATTCCCGGGCTGCGCCGCCGCTAGCAGGCCGCGGCTATCGCTGGCAGGCCTTCAGGCGGCGCACCTCGTTGCGCAGGGCGTCGATCTCACGCAACAGATCCATGATCACCGCGACCAGCTCCCAATCGGTGTCGAGACCGCGCTTCAGGCGCGCCGCGCGCCGGACCAAGGGGAGGGCGGCCGCCGGGTAGCCCTCGGCGCGCGCCGACAGGAGCCCTAGCGCATCGAGCGCGTCGAGCTCCTCGGGGGTCACCCGGCCGCTACCGCAGAGTTCGGCACGTGTCACGACGGCGTATTCGTCCAGGAGCAGCCCTTCCAGGATGTCACTCATGTCGCCCCCCAATGCGCGCGTGGGTCGAAGGCCAGATCGCGGGCCAGCGTGCGATAGAGCTCGCGGGCATGCTCGCTATCGACCTTGGGATTGACGATCTCGATCAGTACGTACTGGTCGCCGGGCGTCGCGCCCGGCATGCCGCGCCCCTTTAACCGCAGTTTCTGGCCGGATTGCGAGCCCTCCGGCAGGCGCAGCTCCACGGTTCCGGCAAGCGTCGGGACCTTGAGGCGCGCGCCCAGCGCGGCCTCCCACGGGCTGACCGGCGCCGTGAGATAGAGGTCGCGGCCGTCCACCCGGTACAGGGCGTGCGGTGCGATCGCGATCTCGAGATACAGGTCTCCGGCGCCCGCCGGTCCCGGATTGCCTTGACCGGCAAGTCGGATCTGCTGACCCTGCTGGACCCCCTTGGGGATACGCACGTTCAGTGTGCGCGTCTCCGGGGCCAGGCGCCCATGGGCGTCGTGCCTTGGGATGGTGAGGCGCAACGGGCGCGTGGCCCCGTGGAACGCCTCCTCGAGCGTGATCGTCAGGTGCGCGACCTCATCCGAGCCACGCGCCGCGCCGCGCCGCCCGCCCCCAAAAAGGCTCTCGAAGAAGTCGCTGAAGTTGTCCCCCTCGAAGACGTGGCCGCCCGCCGCGTTGCCGTGCGCAGTCCGCGCCCAGCCCGGGGGTGGCGTGAAATCCTGGTCCGGCTGCCATTGGCTGCCGAGACGATCGTAGGCCGCGCGCTTTTCCGGGTCGCGCAGCACCTCGTAGGCCTCGCCGATCTCCTTGAAGCGTTCCTCGGCCTTGGGCTCCTTGCTCACGTCTGGATGATAGCGGCGCGCAAGCTTGCGGTAAGCGCGCTTGATGTCCTCGGCGCTCGCCGTACGCTCAACCCCCATGATCCGGTAATAGTCGCGATATTGCATGGCCCCTATCTGCGGGCGCCGATGGGCGTCTTCAAGGTCTTGGATCGCCTTCGGCCTGGGCCGATGCGTTGCCGATATAGCGTGCCGGCGTAAGTGCGCGCAAGGCCGCGCGCGCCTCGGGCGGCAGCGCGAGCCCGTCGATGAAGGCGCGCAGGTCCGCGGCTGTGAGTGCGCGGCCGCGGCTCAGGTCCTTCAGGTTCTCGTAGCCGCCCGTGAGCCCATAACGGCGCATGACCGTCTGCACGGCCTCGGTCAAGACTTCCACGTGGCTATCGAGGTCACCGCGCACGCGCGCTTCATCGACCGTAAGCTTCGCGAGTCCGCGTGCGCAGGCACGATAGGCGAGCAGCGTGTAGCCGAAGGCGCTGCCGATGTTGCGTAGCACCGTGGAGTCGCTGAGGTCGCGTTGAAAGCGGCTGATCGGGAGCTTCGTGGCGAGGTGGCCCAAGAGGGCGTTGGCGACGCCGAGATTGCCCTCGGCGTTCTCGAAATCTATAGGGTTGACCTTGTGGGGCATGGTCGATGAACCAACCTCGCCGGCGCGCGTCTTCTGCCGGAAATAATTGAGCGAGATATAGCCCCACAGGTCACGCGCCAGATCGATCAGGATGGTATTCACGCGCGCCGCGGCATGGCAGAGCTCGGCCAGTCCGTCATGTGGCTCGATCTGCGTCGTATGGGGGTTCTGGGACAGCCCGAGGCCGGCCAGGACGCGCTCGGCCACCCGCGGCCAATCGACCTCGGGATAGGCCGCATAGTGGGCATTGTAGTTGCCGACCGCCCCATTCATCTTGGCGAGCAAGGGCACCGCACGAAGCCCAGCGCGGGCGCGCGTGAGGCGCGCCACGAACACGCGGATCTCCTTGCCGACCGTGGTCGGCGAGGCCGGCTGTCCATGGGTACGGGCGAGCATGGGGATGGTGGCGGTGGCACGCGCAAGATCATCGAGACCGGTGATGAGGGCATCGAGCGCCGGGATCAGCACGGTGTCACGCCCGGCCTGCGCCATGAGCGCATAGGCCACGTTGTTCACGTCTTCCGAGGTGAGCGCGAAATGCACAAATTCGCTGCCGGCCCGCAGCTCCTCATGGTCATTCATGAAGGTCCGCAGGTAGTATTCGATGGCCTTTACGTCGTGATTGGTGCGTGCCTCGATCTCCTTGATGGCGGCCCCCGCCGATTCATCGAAATTGGCGAGCAGCGCCGCGAGCCGCTCGCGCGCGGCCGCCGAAAACGGCGCCAGCTCGGGGACCCCCGCCTCGTCGCTCAGGCCCACGAGCCAGGCGACCTCGGCCTTCAGGCGGGCGTGCATGAGGCCCCATTCACTGAAGATCGGCGCAAGCGCGCGTGTGTCGCGGGCGTAGCGGCCATCGAGGGGGGAGAGTGCAGAAAGTTCGCTCACAAATATCCTTCCGGCGTCTAGCCGCGATCATGCGTTGTCGTCTATCCTGGTCCGGTGCCGGACCTCGTTCTATCGCCCTTGCAGGCGCTCGCCACCGAGGTGCGCGCCTGTCGCGCGTGCCCCGATCTGCCGCATGGCCCGCGCCCCATCATCCAGGTCAGCGATGGCGCGCGCATCCTCATCGTGGGCCAGGCACCCGGCCGCCGCGTGCACGACACCGGCGTCCCCTGGAACGACCCGAGCGGGGACCGCCTGCGCATGTGGCTCGGGGTGGATCGCGAAACCTTCTACGGCCGCGATTTCGCCATCATCCCCACTGGCCTTTGCTATCCGGGCTCCGGCGCGCGCGGCGATTACCCGCCACCACGGCGCTGCGCGCCCTTATGGTTTGCGCGCCTGCGCGCGCTGCTGCCGGATATCAGGCTCACGCTGCTCATCGGCCGCTATGCGCAAGCCTACCACCTCGCCGGCCGTGACGCCCGCTGCGGGGTCGCCTGGCATGCCCGCCATGGCGCCGATTATGGCGCGCTCTGGCCCTTACCGCACCCCTCCGGGCGCAACAATCAGTGGCTCGCCCGCCATCCCTGGTTTGCCGGCGAGATCCTACCCCTGCTCAGAAAGCGGGTGCGCGAGGTCCTTAGGCGGCGGCGGGCGCGATCACCGCGCCTCCTAGGCACACGCCCTCGGCGTCGTAGAACACCGCCGACTGGCCGGGGGTGACCGCGCGTTGCGGCTTCACGAAGGTCAACGTGAGCCCCCCTAAGGCCGCCCCCTCGCCGGCATCGACGCGTACCTCCTGGAGCGCCTGACGGTAACGGATCTTGGTGAACCCGTGCCAGGGAAGGGCCAGCGGCGGCCCGAGCCACTGGCCGGGTCCGGTGCGGCACGAGGAACGATACAGACTCGGGTGGTCATCGCCCTGGGCAATGATGAGCGCGTTGTCCGCCAGCCGCTTGTCGGCGACATACCAAGCCGCCCCGGGGCCGCCCACGCCGAGCCCCTGGCGCTGGCCTATGGTATAGAACATAAGCCCCTCGTGGCGCCCCTTGGGCTCCCCGTCCACGGTGTAGACGG
>JAKBUS010000054.1 GCA_021841585.1 Pseudomonadota bacterium
TCTATATCGCAATCGGCCGATGGTTTGGCGCGTTGATTCGGGCCCAGGGCCTGATCTTCTTGTGGGCCTTTTGCCCCGGGCGTTCTGATATGATCGACAGCGGTCCTTCGCAATAGACAATGATGCCGATGGTCTTGGAGACCTTGGGCTCGTTCACGAACACCACCGATTTCTCGTGGCGTGCCAGAAGTTCAACGACATTGCCGGGTGTACCCAAACTTTTCTGGTCGAAATGCGGATGGTTTTGGCCGTAGAAAACGCCTACGCTCCCCGCGTAGGGTCTGTCCCGATGCGCCCTACAGGCCAGTGGCCTCATTATTCCGGGGCCGCTCACCGTTACAAAACCGATCGCCCTTGGGGCACGCCGGGGGTGCGATAGAGGCCCCTCCTCGGGGGTTTCCGGTCGCGCAAACGCCGATAGTGCCAACGGGCGACGGGGGATTGAGGCGGTCTAGACGCGCGCGGACAATGGCTGCCTTTCATGACGACGGGAGGGGATTATGCGTATAGGTTTCGTGGGGCTCGGGGCCATGGGCCGGGGTTTGGCCGGGCGGCTCGCCAAGGCCGGACACGAGGTGCGGGCCTGGAACCGCACGCCGCCCGCGCCGCACCTCTTGGGCGCCGGGATCGCGGTGGCGGCCGCGCTGTCCGATCTCGCCACAAGCGAGGTGGTCGTGTCCATGCTGGCGCACGATGATGCCGTGCGCGCGGTGTTTATCGAAAGGGGCCTGCTGCAGGCGCTCCCCGCGGGCGCGATCCACGTCAATATGGCGACCATCTCCGTCAAGCTTGCGCGCGAGCTTGGCGACCGTCACGCAGCGCTCGGGCTTTTCTATGTGGCCGCCCCGGTGTTGGGACGCCCGGATGCGGCCGCCGAGGGTCGGTTGCAGCTGTTGGTGGCAGGCCCGGAGGCGGCCATCGCCCGTCTCGACGGCCTGTGGGCGATCCTGGGTCAACACGTGTGGCGTTTCGGTGATCGCCCGGAAAGCGCCAATGGCGCCAAGATCGCCAGCAATCTCGCGCTGGCCTGCGCGATCGAGGCGATGGGTGAGGCGGCAATGCTCGCCGGGGCCTATGGCGTCCCCGCCGGCCCCTATCTCGAGATGCTGACCGCGACCTTGTTCGCATCACCGGCCTTCAGGATGTATGGGACGCTGATCGCCGAGGATCGGTTCGAGCCCGCGGGTTTTCGTCTGGCGCTCGGGCTGAAGGACGTCAATCTCGCGCTCGCCGCCGGTGCCGAGGTCTCCACGCCACTCGCCTTCGCAAGCGTCCTGCGCGACCAGTTTCTGGACGGCTTGGCCCATGGCGAGGGCGACCACGACTGGTCGGCGGTGGTGAAGGCCGGACGGCGGCACGCCGGGCGCGCCTGACAGACCGGCACCCATGCCGATCGCTGGGGCCGGTGGCCGCTGTCGGCTCAGGGATCGTTGAGGGGGGCCTCGAGGCGGTCGGGAAGCTCGACGATATCGCCAAGCTCCATGACCTGATTGGCCGGCAGGTGAAAGAAGTCGATGGCGGTGGCCGAGGCCTTGAGCATGACCGCGAACAGGCGCTGGCGCCACAGGGCGAGCGAGCCGCCGGCCTTCGGCAGTATGTGCTGGCGCGAGACAAAATAGGTGGTGTCTGCGGGATTCCAGGTGAATGGAAGCACGGTGTCCGTCAATAGCGCGGGGATATCCGGGTGTTCCATGAAGCCGTAGCGGGCGGTGAGGCCGTAGAGTCCGTCCCCATACTCGCGGATCGCCGCGCGCTCGGCACGCAAAACGCGTGACGTGGACTCGAACTGGATGGTCAGGATCACGACGCGTTCGTGCAGGACCTTGTTGTGCTTGAGATTGTGCAGCAGGGTATGAGGGATACCGCCTGCGCGTACGGTCAGGAACACTGCTGTTCCCGGCACGCGGTTGATGGTGCTGGTGGCGATCATGCCGCGGAATTCCGCTATCGACAAAGACCCGGGCGATAGCGCCTGCAGCAAGAGCTTGCGGCCGCGCCGCCAGGTCGACATGAGCGTGAAGACCGCAAGCCCGATGGTGACCGGTACCCAGCCGCCGGCGACGAATTTTACCGCGTTGGCGCTGAAAAAGACCCCATCGATGAGCACGAAGAATCCTGAGAACAGGCCGGCCTTCCAGAGCGGCCAGCGCCAGCTCTGACGGGCCACGAAAAACACCAGGATGGTGGTAAAAAGCATGGTCCCGGTGACCGCTGTGCCGTAGGCAAAGCTCAAGGCATTGGAGGACCGGAACGCAAGAATGATGAGGATGACCGCGATCATCAACGCCCAGTTCAGGCCCGGCAGATAGATCTGCCCGCGTTCGCTCGCTGAGGTATGGCGGATGGTGAGCCGTGGCAGATAGCCGAGCATGGAGGCCTGGCGGGTCGCCGAGTAGGCGCCGCTGATGATCGATTGCGAGGCGATGACCGTGGCGATCCCGGAGATCAGCACCATGGGGATCATGGCCCATCCCGGAAACATCTTGAAAAACGGGTTCTGCGCGGCCGCCGGGTGGAGGATGAGCAACGCCCCTTGTCCGAGGTAATTGAAGGCCAGCGCCGGGAGCACCACGAAATACCACGCGAGCCGGATCGGGCGCGCGCCGAAGTGGCCAAGATCGGCATACAGTGCCTCGGCGCCAGTGACCGCAAGCACCACCGCCCCAAGGATCGTAAAGCCCCCCAGGCCGTGGGTCAGCAGCATATGCAGGCCGAGCCACGGATCGAGCGCGCGGATCACGGAGGGGGCTTGCGCCACCCACGCCACTCCGGATATGAGCAGGATCAAAAACCAGGCAAACATGGCCGGGCCGAAGAAGCGGCTTATGGCCGCCGTGCCGCGCCTTTGTATCCAAAAGAGGCCGATGATGATACCCACCGACAGCGGCACCACGAGCGGGGTCAGGCGCACCGACGCGACCTCCATGCCCTGCAGCGCCGAGAGCACCGAGATTGCCGGGGTGATGGCACCGTCCCCATAGAACAGCGAGGCCCCGAGGAGCCCGAGGGCAAAGATCACCCAGCGCGTGCGCGATCCCTCGGGCTGTCCGCGCGCGGCGAGCCCGGTAATGACCATGACACCGCCCTCGCCATGCTCGTCGGCACGCATGACAAACCAGGCGTACTTGACGGCCACTATCAGGATCAGGGTCCAGAGGATGAGTGAGATGATGGCGAGGAGGTGCGCGGCGGTCGGGGGCATCGACAGCGCCGCCAGGCACGCGCTTAGGGTGTAGAGCGGGCTTGTGCCGATGTCGCCGAACACCACCCCAAGGGCGGCCACGGCGAGCCACGGGAGTCCTGCTTTCGCGTCTTCTGTCATGTGGCTCCCCTACATCTGATGGCAGACCCGCGGGGCGGGGCGTAGCCGGCCATGATAACGGCTCACGCCGCTCTCTCAAAGCCCAAGCCCTGGCGCAAGGTCGATGCGCGATGCCGCCGGCCTGGTGCCATCAAACGGCATCCGAGACCCATGTCTGCGAGGCCGCTTCCCGCAAGACCCGGTCGGTCTCGGCGGGCGCCTGTGGCCATAAACGCAAACGATCCGACGCGAGGCGAGGAGGGCGAGCTGGCGGATCGGCGATTGGTACAGCCCTGGGCGGACCCTACACTGGCATCGGTCGCGCGGGCCATTCGCCGCCGGGGTTGTCGCCGATCCCACCGGCGTCTCGGCTATGATCTCGCGGGGGTGATAAGCAGCGGGGAGGTGCGGGGCCCGATGAGGTCGACGGGCGCCTGCGCGGCGAGCCCAATGGCGAATGGCCGCTGGTGGAGCGCGGGTACCGGCCGGTTACTCGGGGCCGTGCGCGCCGCTTTCTGACGCGGGGCGTGGGGCCCGGCCGAGACGACGCTCGATCTCCAGGACCTGGCGGGTGACGGCAAGTACCGCATCCGGATTCAGGCTCATCGAATCAATGCCGAGCTCGACCAAAAATTCGGCGATTTCAGGATAATCGGAGGGGGCCTGGCCGCATAGCCCCGAGTAGCACCTGTTACGCTGGCAGCCCTCGACGGCAAGCCGGATCATGGCCTTTACCCCCGGGTCGCGTTCGTCATAGGAAGAGGCGACGATGGCCGAGTCCCGGTCGACGCCGAGGGTGAGCTGAGTGAGGTCGTTGGTGCCGATGGAGAACCCATCGAAGTCGCGCGCGAAGGCATCGATCGACAGTACGTTGTTTGGGATCTCGCACATGAGATAGAGGGCAAGGCCATGCTCTCCGCGCCTGAGACCGAGTTCGGCCAGTCGCGCGACGATCGCCCGCCCTTCCTCCACCCGGCGGCAGAATGGCACCATGATGCGCACATTGCTAAGCCCCATGTCCGCGCATACCCGGCGCACGGCCGCGCACTCGAGCGCGAAGCCATCGGCATAGGCCGGGTGCAGGTAGCGCGCCGCCCCCCGGAAGCCGAGCATGGGATTGGCCTCCGCTGGCTCAAAGGTGCGCCCGCCGATGAGCGCCGCGTACTCATTGCTCTTGAAGTCCGAGAGCCGCACGATCACGGGCTTTGGGTAGAACGCTGCGGCAATCGTGGCGATGCCCTCGGACAGGCGCTCGATGAAAAAGTGCGAGGGGCTTTCGTAGCCGCGCGTGCGCCGCGCAAGCTCGCGCGCGACCTCGGGGTCGTCGATGCGTTCCGGATGCGCGATCGCCATGGGGTGGATGCCGATCGACTCATTGATGATGAATTCCATGCGCGCGAGCCCCACGCCATCGTTGGGTATGCGGCTCGTATCGAAGGCCACCGCTGGATTGCCGATGTTGATCAGGATGCGGGTCGCCGGGCGCGCTAGGGTGCTAAGATCCGTGCGCACGATATCGCAGGGGATCGCGCCTTCATAGATGCGGCCCACCTCGCCCTCGGCGCACGACACCGTGACTAGGTTGCCGGTCGCAAGGGTCTCGAAGCCGGCGTCGACGCCGACCACCGCCGGCACGCCGAGCTCGCGCGCCACGATCGCGGCATGACAGGTGCGCCCACCGTGACGTGTGACGATCGCGCCGGCGCGCGCCATGACCGGCTCCCAGTCAGGGGTGGTGTCCTCGGCCACCAGCACCTCGCCATCGCGGAATTCGGCCAAGTGGCCGGTATCGGCGATTACGCGCACCTGACCTGACCCTATGCGCGCGCCGATCGCGCGGCCGCTTGCGAGGAGCTTGCCGGCGCCGCGCAGGCGGTATTCCTCGAGCACGTTGCCGGCAACCCGCGAGACCACGGTCTCGGGACGCGCCTGCACGAGGTACAAGGCCCCATCCTCACCGTCCAAGGCCCACTCCATGTCCATGGGCCGTGGCTGTCCGGCCCGACGGCTGTAGTGGCGCTCGACCTTGATGGCCATGCCGGCGAGCGTCAAGACGTCTTCGTCGCTCAGGCAAAAGCGCGCGCGGTCCTCATCGGGCACCGGCACGGTGCGCGTGGTGGTCTGCGGGCCGTCCCCGGCGTAGACCATCTTGACGGTCTTCGCGCCCAGCGAGCGGCGCAGCACCGCGCGCCTGCCGGCCTCGAAGGTCGGCTTGAAGACATAGAACTCATCCGGCACCACCGCCCCCTGCACTACGGTCTCGCCGAGACCGTAGGAACCGGTAATGAATACCACGTCGCGAAAGCCGGATTCGGTGTCGAGCGAGAACATGACGCCGGAGGCGGCCAGGTCGGAGCGCACCATTTTCATGACCCCGACCGACAGCGCCGCGTCGGCGGCCCCCAGTCCCTGCTCGAGACGGTAGTGCACGGCGCGGTCGTTGAAGAGGCTCGCAAAGCAGCGCCGGCAGGCGTCGAGCAGGGCCTGCTCGCCGCGAATCGCGAGGTAACTGTCGTGCTGGCCGGCGAAGCTTGCCGTGGGGAGGTCTTCGGCGGTGGCTGAGGACCGTACCGCGAGCGACACATCCTCTCCGTACTCCTTTCTTAGAACCTTATAGCCCTCGAGGATGGCGGCGCGCAGCTCAGAAGCGAGTGGGGTATCGGTGAGTAGGCGCCGCGCGGCCGCCGCGCGGCGCGCCAGATCGCCGACATCGCGGGGGTCGAGGCCCTCGAACAGGGCCCGCACGGCCGGCACCCCGCCGGCGGCCGCGAGGTGCCGGCGGTAGGCCTCGGTGGTCACGGCAAAGCCGTTGGGGATGCGCACGCCCTCGGACGCGAGATGCCGATAGAGTTCGCCGAGCGAGGCGTTCTTGCCACCTACCAGGGCGATATCCTGAACGTCGATGGTGGCGAAAAAGCGGATCAGATCACTCTGGGTCATGGCCGAATACCCTCGTCGTGGCCGGGGCCGTCCTTCTATGCTAGCCGATCGGCCGCCTGTTTGCTGTGCCGGACGCCGGAGGCGCCATGGCGCCGATTCGTATCCTTAAGGCCGGCGCCCGCGTGGGACCAGGTGCCGGGGTGGCGAGCGGGCCTTTGGTCGGGATGGGACCCCTGTGGCGCGTCGCTTGTCCCAAATCATTGACAGCGTCAGCCGAAACGTTTATAGCCACTCTGAATATCGTAGGTTTCTCCTCTTTATAGAAGAACGGAGGCGAGCATGCGTACCGAGCGAACCGATCCCATTACCGGACACACCCTCACGAATCTGGAAGGACACCCCTTTGTCATGGAAGGGGCCGGGCCCAATGCCCTGAAGATCTACTTCGATGATGAGGTGAGCAAGAAGGCCTATCTCGAGATCATGACCGAGCACCCGGGCTCGGACTTCACGGTCAATCTCGATAACCCAAGCCCCATGGGCGGTGAGGCGGAGCGTACGCACTAGCGCCGTCGGGCACCGGCCGTCGACTGCGGTCTCCGGGTCCGCGTGGCAGGTGTGCGCGGGCATCGGGGCTGGCACGGTCTACACGCCGATAGCAGGCCTGCACCCGCGCCCAGAGGTGGGCCGCGGCCGCGCCCTCAGCCCAGGGGCGCGCTGGTCACGGATCTGTGAAAGTGCGTGCCGCCACATCGTGGGCAGGGCGGGATGTGCCCGGCCGCGGAGAAGTGCAGGCGCTCATGGCAGTGGTCGCAGACGAGGGTGCCAAGCCCCACCGTCTCTCCGGTATGGTATTCGCTGGCGTTCGCCTGCAGGCGTATTTCGTGGAGCGTCAGCAGCGTCTGATCGGCGGCCTCGGAAAAGACCTCCCAGAAACCGCGTTCGATGCGGGCAACATCGAAGCCCAGCCAGTCACGCAGCTCGCGGCCGGTCTCATGCCGGTAGCGAGCGGCGTCCGTCAGGTCGCGGCGCACCGAGCGCTCGAGCTCGGCCACATCGCTGCGGCCTTCTCGCGCGGACCGGGAATGGCCGCCCCCGCCCAGCAGATGATAGAGGCTGCTCCCGCCTTCGCGGGCCTTGTGCAAAGCCTTTTCCAAGAGCTCGCGATAGGCGTCGCCCATGGTCTCGAGTTCATTGTCTGGTGGAGAACCGGTTTTCATAAATGCCTCCGACTTGAAACCTGCGCCACGATGTCATGACACGCCATGATCTTCTTACGATTCTGGTCTGGCCGTCTGCGGAACGCAAGTTCGATGCGGACCCCGTTATAGGGGCGTGGCGGCGTGCTCATGGCACGCTATCAAGGTATGGGCGCGAAGGCGCGCCGCGGAAAGGTTTGCAAAACCGACGCGCCTCGCTGCGAGGATGCGTGACTTGCCATGAGGCGGCAACGGCCTGCCAGCCCCCGCCATGATCCCATTTTCTGGCGCAACCTCCCTTGCGCCATGGCCCCGTATGTGCGCGCATCGGCCCTACGCGAGGCCAAAAAGATCGGCCCGGGCGTTCGCTTTATCATGGCGCGCCGATCGCGATCAAAGGGCGCAATTCCAATACCTTCGGTAGGATACGGGCCGTGCGCCGGCCGAACCCCGCGCGGAAGCGGATGCAAACACCCTTCAGCATAAGCCCCGGGTCCTGTCGCCGCTCACTTTACCAAGGGGTCGTTAAGCCCTCGTCTACCAACCGGGTGCCTACGACTATCACCCGCGAGGTGATTCCAGCCCCGATGCAGGCCTCGGGAGCCGCTTGGGTCAAAGCCATGGCTACCGAAAGCGCCTTCGCCCTGGGGAGACCGATCTGTGGGGCCTGTATTTGCCGTGGCGCGCCTTCCTGTTGATGGTTACCAGAACGGCGGCCACAAAAAATGTCACGACCACAAGAGAGGTGGTGAAGCCATTCATGGCGGAGGCCCAGGCGTATTTCAGGAATTGCCCGAAACCCCCGATGCTGTGACTCGCGAGTTCGGCATGAAGGATATCGGCCCAAAATCCTACGATCCCGAATATGGCGAGCGCCGCCAGAATGTAATTTAACACCTCGTCTGCTTTGCGGGATTGCCGCTCGCGCGTGTTCCTTATGAAGCCGTTAAAGAAATGGGCATAGTGGCCGAGTTGTTCAATTAAGGCCTCTAGGCCCCATTGTTTCTCCGCAAGGCGGTAGCAGGATTCCGTAAAGGCCTCGTAGGATGCCTTGGCGGATTCATTTTGCAGTTTTATCGTCTGGGCAATATAGGCCAGTTTCTCCGATTTTTCCTCGAGCTCGTCTACGGTGTCCAGGGAGTTTCCTGACACGATCCTGAGATGGAGGTCGGCGGCGATACGGAGGTAGGCCAATGAGAAGTACCAAATAAACTGCATCTGGTGCAACATGCACATCACGACATCGATATCCCGGGCCGACTTGCTGGCAATCAAATGAACGCGGCCCCCGAATAACACCGTAGTCATGTCCGATAGCGGTATTACGGTTCGTGTTGCGGATATACGCTCCGATCCGTCTTCTTTCAGCAGTCGTGAAATGCGTTCGCTAGCCGTGGCCGCATCATCGGGGGCCTGTCTGATAAAAATCGATACATTACAGGTGTCGGGCTTGATACAAATGTGTTCGCGGCCGATTTTCAAAAGGCCGGATACGATCGCTTGCGCGTCTGCTGTTGCCCGCTTGATCTCCGGGGGCCTTTTATCGATGTCGGACAGGACCAGCCAGTCACGGATCTTCGCCGTACAAAGCCCCGCATCCCTAGGATTTTGCATAGTCACTTGAAAGACTATCGTAAAAAGATCCAGTCTAGTGCTGCAAAATATGTAGGCCGACAAAACGGCCGGGGAGCCCAAATGTGCACTGAAATCGATATCGGAACAGACGTTTCGCACATGGAAGTACCCTGACGGGTACAGTTTTTCCAGTTCGGCAAGCCAGCTCGGAGGATCATGTTTCTCGCCATGTGGTTTGTAGCTTATGAACTCCAGCAGAAGGCGCTCCGCATAGGTCGCAGAGTAGTCGAGAGGCTGTACGCCGAGGACCACGATGTGAGGGGCGTGATCCATATCGCTAGAGGTAGGTGGCCGATCGCAGGTAATCATCGCTCAGCGGTTCGCGCCTATAGTCAATGGTGAGCTCGTCCCCGGGGTCGATGTCAAAGATCGCGGTCAGTCTCAGCGGAAACCTCGCCAGCATGGTATTTGGGGATCGCGAGTGATTGATGTAGCTGTATTTCGTCCGGAACGGCCGAATAAGTAGAGTCTCTGTGTCGAGCGCATTCCACTCCATGAAGAGGTCAGGACTAAATGCGCCGAAGGGTGACTGGGCCCGCATGGCATTATAAGAGCGCCAACTGACGACCTGGCCGTCGAGAAGGCACAGGATAGTGCCTGCCGCTAGGCTTTTGTTTGTAAAGAGACCAAACCCATGGATACGGCTTTTCTGGATTGTAGCCCCCGCGATATTGTCCACAACGAGCGGTGTTTGGGCGCGCTCGGCGTCGTCTTGCGAAAAACACGGATCGGTCATGGTAGAGGCCACATCAATGAACAGGACGTGGCAATTATATCGGAAAACGGGCAGGGGACACGGATGAGAAGGACCCGCGTCTTGTGCCTTCGGAGACGCGCCTTGTCAGCGCGTGCCGCGCCAGGGGCGGTTTAGGGCGCCGTGGCCACCATCATGAGATGAGCCCGGCACCATAGGCGCCTCGATCGCCGCCTGCCAAACGTCATTGCCATTCCAAAAACGGTTCACCCTAGATCCGGCCGTTGAGGGCGGCCGCCCACTCTACTCGAGCTATTTGAAGGGGATTTCAACAACCCTGTGGTTCACCCAGGCGGTGAACACGGGTTTTGGTACAAAGTCCTAGGAATCGGGCCGTTACCGAGGCGGCCGCGGTTCAACTGCGGGATTCCGGTTCACCAATACGCGCGTGTCGACAGGTAGGCGCGGCCGGCGGATAGCGACGTAAGACCTCCGCCCTGTCGGGCACGACGCCTTGCAAGCGGCCAGATGCGTGGGCGCCTACACCCCCCTGGTTGAGCAAGTAACCGCAAGGCGCTAAAAGCGCGGCTTTGACAACACGCAACCCTGTGGCAGACCGCGCCCGTGGGGGTAGAGGCAGGAATGGGGTAATGGGGTCGCCGAGCCTCGGGCTTCTGTGTGCCGGGGCCTCGACGCGCCCCCTGTTGTGCTAGGACTTGTGGTAGCACGCGATGCACTCGACCTCATTGCGCGATCCGAGGATGACCGGGAGGCGCTGATGCAGGCCGTTTGGCTGAATGCCCATGATGCGTTCGCGGCCGTAGGAGTCGCTGCTGACAAGGCACGTGACACCTTTCGTGCGGCGCGCCAATGCGCGGCTTGAAGGGCTGTGCCACTCATTCATCTTGCGCATGCCGCTCTACGCCGAGGCGCCGCCGACATTCACGTTCGGGGACTGCTTTCGCGGGGAGCGGGACGTGTCGCATGGGGAGGACAGGAGGGCGCCAGCGGCTGGCGCTACCCCCCAACGCCGCGGCATCCGAGCAGCAGCAGGCACCAAGCGTCTCCCCAGCGCCGGCGGCTAAGGGCCCTCATCAGCCCTCGGCACTTTTCGCCACGCAGGGCCTGGCGGTGGAGCTTGTGTCGTTCGGTGCCACCGATAAGGAAGCCGCCAAGGCGCGCCTGACGGATTCGAGAGCCAAAATGGGATCGATCGGGTTCGCTCAGCTGCTCGCACTTATGCAGAAGGAGAAAACGCGACACGCGACCTTCGACGGCCAGATCAATGACATCTTCGAGACCTGCGGCTGTCCGATAGGTTCTGATCATGCACAAAACCGCCACCGGGGGGTGGCAGCCGTGTCCTACCGTCGAAAAATGTAGGCTCGCTCGAATCTCCGAAAGTGGCCGACCAAGCGCGTCGTGGCTTCCGGCATGCGCGATGGGGCCTGCAAGCCACCCTTGTGCCCGGCGTTTCGGCGCAACTCATGACCCCCCCTGGACGTGCACCCGTTGCTTAATAGCCCGTGCGGGCCTAGAGGCGGCGACATCAGGATCGGGGCAGGATTGGCACCGCCAAGGTCGCCGGCATTGAACTGGCCAATGGACGCCGGATAGAGGGATTGCCGAAAGGGTCGTGGGCGCATAGCGGGCTGCGCGATATCATGACCTTTGGCGGTTGGCGCGCTCATCCACAGGGTATGGGCGACACTGTGACGCGTCCTCAAAGCGGCCCCACACCGCTTTCCAGGGCATTGCCACATGACCCTGCGCGCGCGAGGAGAGAAAAAAGCCGCCCCCATAAAAAAGCACGTGACCCAGGCCCGAAGGACCAGGTTACGTGCCGGAGGACAAAGAGGCGAATGCCCGCGCCCTCGACCTAGTGCAAAATCTCCGGACGCTCGATCTCCGGACGCACAATAACCGGTCGGTCAATATGGGGCCGATCGATATGCGGGCGGTCGATATGGGGCCGATCGATATGCGGGCGGTCGATATCTGTGCGATCGACATCCTTCAGGTTCGCACGCGCGCGCGCCGATGAAGCGGCACGGGTGTCGGTCGCGCTTGTAGCCTGGATGTGATCGCGGATGCGATCCATACGCACGCGCAGCCTGTGAATCCGTACCCGAACCGCTTCTGCCTTTTCCGTCTGACCGTTGGCCGTGTACTGCGCTGCTAACGCCTTGAGGGACGAAAGGCGGGCCCGATCCTGGGCAAGATCCATGCGCAGGTCGGGCTCGCCTGTCAACTCGCCCTTTTCCGAGGCGGCCTGCGCCGTGGGGTTGCCGGGCACGGCGGGTGTGGCGGGTGTGCCAGCGGATCCCGGCAGGGCCGGGGTGGCGGCATTGACGGAGGCCGTGGTCGTGCCCTGGGTATCCATATCGGCATAGCTGCCACTGGCCCACGTCAAGCCCAGGGTTGCGGATAATACGGCGGCGACTAACACGCGCATTTTCATGGCCATCATCTCCTGTTTTGGTGAGACTCGGTTACGGTAGCTCAGATCATCGTCTACCTGAGCTTGGCTCTATCATAGTGGGAAATATTCCCACGTCAAGCTTTTTGTGCGATACTGTACTCAAGGTGCCTCCTAGGACATAGACTCAACCGTTATGAGCGTCGCTCTGCGCCAGACCATCCATCAACTTCTGCGCCCGCTCGTGCGGTATGTGATCGGGCAGGGGTTTACGTTGACGGCGTTTGTCGAGCTCCTGAAAACCGTTTACGTGGAAGAGGCCCTTGGTCGGCGACAGGGGCGCGCGCTCACCGATAGCGACGTGAGCCTCATGACAGGCATCCACCGAAAGGATGTCAAACGCTTGCGTGGGGTGGTTGAAGACGACGAGACACCGCGACCGTTGGCTCGCGGCACGCACATGGCCGCCCAACTGATTGGCGCATGGGCATCCGCCGCCGATGCCCGGGACGCGACCGGCGCCTTAAGGCCTCTCCCGATCCATAGCGCCACTGAACTCAGTTTTGAAGAGCTGACGCGGCGCATCAAGGCCGATATGCGCCCCCGCGCCATTCTAGACGACCTTCTGCGCGCCCGTGCCGTGGCCTTGGACGAGGCCGGTCGCGTACGGCTCATACGCACCGCCTATGTACCCGATGTCCCGGAGGAGAAGCTGAGGTTTCTAGCTCATAATGTCGGCGACCATATGGCTTGCGCCTTTCATAACCTTGGTGATGACCCGCCTTTCTTGGAACGTGCACTCTACCTCGACGCGTTATCGCAAGATGCTATCGCAAGCGCGCGACCGCGCATCGCGGCGGCAGCCGACCGCCTCCTTCAGGGCTTGCACGCAGAACTGACACCCCTCGAGAACAAGACCCCCACCGAGGCCGGAGCGCGCCGAGTACGCGTGGGCATCTATTACTATGAAGATGTTCCTTTCCCTTCACGAGAGACCCCCCATGACACATCCTCCTAAGCTCTGGCGCCGCGCCCTCTTTCTGGCCGCTCTAGTCGCGCTAACTGGGTTTACCGGGATCCGGGGAGGCACGGGAGGGACCGGGCGCCCGCGCGGGGGCATCGGTGGCACGGGCGTTACGGCCATTGGCGTGATCCAAAGATTCGGCAGTATTTTCGTGAATGGGACCGAGTACCTTCTTCTGCCCACGACCCACTACCGGCGCGACGGGCGACCGGTACAGAGCAGCAGCCTTCGACGCGGGGACGCTGTGTTTGTGGAGGCCCGTACCCAGGACGGGCGCAGCATCGCGCAGAGCGTGCGTATCCAGCATGCAATGATTGGGATCATTCAAGCCGTACACGATCACGGGCGACGCCTGCAGATCCTCGGCCAACAGGTCCTCCTGGGACAGGCCCTGCTCCGGCACCTTGCCCGCCACGCCGGCCGGCTGGCGCTGCGGGCGGGACGCGAGGTGTCCGTCAGCGCCCTTGCAAGCGGTTCCGGCGTCTGGCATGCCACGCGCATCCATGTGCTGCCTGCTGTGCCGGCTACCACCGCCATACCGTTCCTGATCCGCGGCGCTCTCCACCAGGAGAACGGCCATGCCCTCGCCCTCGGGAACCGTCTGTTCGTTTGGGCTGGGCGCCGCCCCGCGTCGACACTGATCGGGAGTTATGTGGTGGCCCGCGGCTACTACCGGTACGGCCACCCCGTCATCACCTCCTTGCGACCGGCCACGGGTTTGCAGGACGCCCGCGGTCGCACCGTACGGATCGCGGGCTACGTCCGTGGGATCGGCGCGCGGTGGCGCTATCAGGGAATGACGTTGAGCGCGAGCGCCGGGGCCGGTCCTACACCCTCGTCCGCCCCGCGCCCGGCCTTTTTCGTGGCAAAACGAGCAGCGAATGGACAGTTCGTGATTCAACACATCACATTGAATGTGCGGGCGATGCGCTACGGCCTTGCGCCTACGCTCCCGGAACGCGATCGAGGCCCTCGGGTTCCCCGGATTAACCGGCCACACATCATGCGGCCAAGGCCCTCACGGCCGACCGTCAGTCGGCCGCACGTTGTAAAGCCGATGGCCCTAGTTATGCGACCCTCGCTCTCATCGCGAGGGTCGGGATACTAAAATACGATCTGGCCACCGAGCCCGCCGCCGATATTGGCGCTGCCGCTACTCAAGCCCTTGTCGACGTAGACCTGGAAACCGCTACCGGCGACTGTGACGTTGTAATTCCAAGCAATGATCGCATCCGACGGTCCGGCGTAGCCGGGCTGCTCGGATTGCTCGCCAGAATACATGGTCGTCAAAATATTGCGCGGTGTAAGCGCTACGCTTATACCAGCGTCATAGGTTGCGATGTTCTGCAAATTCTGGCCCGGCGGGCTGCCGACAAAGCGATAACCGACATGGGCAAAAGGAAACATATTGTTGCCGATCGTCGTGTTGACGCCCATGCCTATCTCGTAATCATTCTGACCCGTGCCCAGACCCTCGCTCGCCGAGGCGGTCCCAAACTTGACCTTCACGTAAGGGACCCACGCGGGACGCAAGCCACTCTCGGGTATCAACGTGTAGTGGGCCGCCAACCAAATATCACCCAGGCCACTTGCGGTGGTCGTGCGGGCACTCTTCGTGCGCGTCGCCAGGGTCCCGCTCGTTAAGTGGGCACCGACTGGCAGATTGGAAACGGAGATATAAGGGACCGTCAATTTGAGACGCAGACCGGACCCCTGGTATTGCAGGAAGGTGGGATCGTAAAAGATTCCGATGGTATGCTTGGTCCCGAAAGTCCCCTGATAGTCCGAGGGAAGATTGCCGAGTGTCCAGGAGTTTGTGGCCCACGCCGACTGACACAACAACAAGCACACCGCCCCAACTACGCGCATATCTTCTCCTTGTCATATTATCATGCCCGCCGTCGCCTAAAGCGAACCGAGCTCGCGGGAAGTATACCCGTTTTCGACAAAACGAAACCGTCATCTCGCGTACGCACCTAGACTGCCAGTGGCCAAGCCATACGCGGCGACCGACCAACGCGAGTAGGCAAAAGTCGCCCAGGCCCGCATGGACAGGTTCCGCTCGGCGATCTCATACACCAAGCGGTTCTGTTTGCGCAACGCAATCACCAGATCGTGCGCCTTGGGTTCCTTCGGTGGATCACGCGGCCCCACGTTCGAGGAAACGCAGAATTGCCGAGCGGGACCATGGCGAAACGCATGACAGGGCACGCCAAATAAGCCCGCGGTATCGCCGAAGTCGCGCGCCACTTCATGCGACGGACGGCCTTCGAGAAAATAGGCGCGCAGGGTCTCGTGCATAAGTTGACGAAAGTGGGATGGTTCCACGAAGGAGCGACGGCAGGGTTATGTCCTTTGGTGCGCCGATACCCCGGCATGCAGCCTTAACATACAACCCGAGGCTGTCAATAGTTTTTCTTTACCACCTATTAGGCTTCCAAACCCGATGGGTACCGGCCTTGATCAGGAATCTTGCCACCCAATCGCATGACGGGAATAGCCGCGTTTGCCGACGCCAAGCGCCGCCGAATACCCTCACGCAGGAGTAGTGCCTCACGCCTAACGCGCGCGAGCGCATGGGAATCGAATCCAGGGGAGCAGCAGCGGCCCATAAGTCGCCGCCGTAAGACCAAAGCCGTGCCGCAACAATGAGGGGAGTGCAGAGCCGGTGGGCGGCAAGGCGCTAGGGGGGCATAGACATGAATGATACGACATTCGTGTGACGGCGGCGCCGGGTCATCCGTAATCACGAGGACAGGTGATGGACCACCGAATCCCCTAAGGCCACCGTGCGGCCCCAGGGTCTTCGGCGGCCCCTGCCGTACTTAGGGCTTGTGGTAGGAAACGATGCGCTCGACCTC
>JAKBUS010000055.1 GCA_021841585.1 Pseudomonadota bacterium
GGCCGATACGATCAGAGAGTGTTCCAAGCGGGATCTGGAAGGTCGCCTGAGACAGTCCGTAGATGCCGAGGGCAAGCCCGATCAAAAGCGGCGTATGGCCTTTAAGTTCCATGCCGTACATCGTGAACACCGGCAGGATCATGAACAGACCCAGCATGCGAACAACATAGATGGCGGCTAGAGAGTAGGCGGTACGCCGCTCCAGCGGCGACATCTTATCGTCGAGTCCCAATAGCGGATCTGGCATGGCTAACAATTTCCTTCGAAAGCGCGGCCGCGCGGGTATGCCCCGTGGCCTTCTGGGTGCGGCAAGTATAACCTGTAAAGACCGGGAGCCGAAGTCTGCCCAGTCCCGTGGACAAATATAAGGGCACTTGCGCGGGTGCGGTTGGGCATTCATGGCCGCCTCGGGTCCGATAGTTCGTGTCCGCACCGTTTGCCGGCGGCCCGCAACCCCCGCAGTCGTTCACCCCGTGGTTGCCGGGCGGGCCGTGACACGTCGGTTTCCTCAGCCGATGCGCCTATCGGACCGGGCGGCGCCTGCCCGCCTGGCGATGGCCGCTTTCCGTGGGGGCGCGCCACGAGCGGCCGATCGTCGCTGGCGGCCTTCTCGAGACCGCATCCTGGCAGGATCATGGTCACGACCTGACCGACGACGCGTGCCCGGTGCGAGGCGTTGAGGCGCCGTACCCCGAGTACCGCGCACCCTTGGCTGTGCAGGCCGCGTGGGTCCGGATTGCGGCCCATATGGTAAAAGCAGATGTGGTGGGGCCATGGGGGCCATGACGCCGGCCGCCTCCGGCCTTCGATAATCCGCGATTTGGCGGCCACCAAACGGCGTAATTCGGTGCGCAGGTCACCTTTGGTGTGCTGCGCCGTGCGAGGGACTCGTGGGCGAATACGCGTGCGGTCTGGGGATGGGCCACGGCAAGGGCCGTCTTGGCGCGTATGCTTGTTCGGGTGCTAATGCCGGGGTCGCCTTGGCGCGCATGATGCGGGTCTCGGAGCGCCAAAGGGCCAGGATCCTGTCTAGTACCGCGCGGTAGAGTCCCGCCTTGGTCTTGAACGGCTCATAGGGTGCCGAAGATGCGGTCACCGGCATCGCCTAGCCCGGGGACGATATAGCCATGTTCGTCCAAGCATCGGTCGATGGCGGCGGTCACGACGGCAACGTCCGGATACGCGGTGCGCAAGGCCGCGAGGCCCTCCGAGCTTGCCAGCAGGCAGACGTATTTCAGGCTGGTCGCGCCGGCCTCCTTCAGCCGCGATAAGGCCGCGAGCGCCGTGTTTCCGGTGGCGAGCATGGGATCGACGACTATGACCATGCGCTCGCCGATATCATCAGGGACCTTAAAATAATACTCGACGGCCTCCAGGGTCTCGGGATCCCGATAGAGCCCTATGTGGCCCACGCGCGCATTGGGGAGCAAGTCGATCATGCCGTCGAGCATGCCGTTGCCGGCGCGGAGGATGGAGACGAGACAAAGTTTTTTGCCGCTGATCACGGGAACGCTACAAGCAGTGATCGGGGTGAGGATGTCGGTATATTCCACCGGGAGGTCGCGGGTCGCCTCATAGGCCAACATCGCGGCGATCTCGCGAACGAGCCTGCGGAAGTTGTCGGTGGTCGTATCACGATTGCGCGCCACGCTTAGTTTGTGCTGCACCAGCGGGTGGTCTACGACATGGACGTCCTGACGCATAGCAACCCTCCTGACGAATCAAACGACCGTGCCATCACCTGGGATATTGAGTGGCGGCCGCCCATCACCGCGTGCGCAAGCGGCTTG
The DNA here is from genome assembly GCA_021841585.1 of Pseudomonadota bacterium. Classification (GTDB taxonomy): domain Bacteria; phylum Pseudomonadota; class Gammaproteobacteria; order Acidiferrobacterales; family Acidiferrobacteraceae; genus Acidiferrobacter. The sequence goes on from JAKBUS010000055.1 coordinate 1,791, forward strand.
GCGCGGCCCGCGGCCCACATGCCGCCTTCCATGAGTTGCGCCATGGTAAGCGTTGGCCGCAAGCCCGCGCCAAGCCGTTGCCAGACCTCTACACGCAGGGCATCGAGCGCAGCCACCGTCAGGGCGCGATAGATCGCATAAGAGCCCGTGTGTGCCCCCTATGACGTTACGTATTCCACGATTTGCGGGGCCCGCGAGTATCGGTCCGCGCAGGCGCGCGTCGGGTGCGTCCCAGTCCACTGTAAAGGGCGCGGTGCCGGTGTCGGGCCTGGGATGGGAGGTGAGGACGATATGGCGAGCCATGGTGTCTACCGCTCGGCGGATGACCGGATGGTCAGATAGCTCCACGGGCAAGTTTCGTGCCGCGCGCAAGCGCGCGGGCGGGTGGGGACCGCGCGGCAAGCAAAGTCTTCTTCGCACCAGTTTTTTGATGGCATGCACCAGGACTAGGCGGGATGGCGCCATGCCGAGGCCTAGTCCCTCTGTCGCGCGCGGCCGCTCTACGTGCATCGCCGCGATTGGCGGATGGCGCCGTATCCAGGCACGGTCCTTGCTCACGGTCATGCGCAGGTCTTTGTGCAGGCGCCACGGATGGGAGAAGGTTTGTTATGACGCACGACCCGGGTTTCATAGTCGCGGTCGAGACGCTGGGGGCGGACCCCGTGCCCCGCTCGCGGCGTGTCATGAAGGCCGGCACCGTGTTCGTCGTCTGGGCTTTGGCCTCGGCATCGGCGACGACCCCGATCATAGGCCTGCTCTTGAAGGGGATGAGCGTGGGGCGCTTCGCGATCCTGGTGGGCGTGGCCACGCTCTGTGGGCTGTGGCCCGGGATGATGATGAGCGAGATGGGTCGCGACCATCCGGTTATTTCCATGGTGACCGCGAAACGGACGTTCGGTTCGGTGGGCGCCGCGGCCCTGACGGCCTTATATGCCTTGGTTGGGGCGGCGTGGTTCGGGCTTAATACCGCGGTTGGCGCCGAGATCGTGGGCGCCTTGTTTCCGGGATCGGCGCTCGCCGCGCTCATCGTGCTTGGGATGGTGCAGACGGTGCTGGTCTTGTTTGGGATGCCGCTACTCGAGAGGTTCTACAGGTACACCGGCCCGATCTTTGTCCTGTGCTACGGAATCCTGGCCTATTATCTGTTTTCCCGCTACCCGTTCTCGTGGCCCGTACAGCATGGGCCGGTGGCCTGGGGACGCGATATCGATCTCGTGTTGAGTTTCAGTCTTCTGGCGTGGGCCTATGACTTTCCGACGGTTACGCGTTTTTGTGTCCCGCGCGAGGCCGCCGAGCCGGCTTTGACCCGCTGGCGGTTTCGCTTGTCGGCGCCCCTTGGCGTGATGTCGGCGGTTCTGGTCATGGGCATTGTGGGGCTCCTGAGCTTGCGGCTCGCCGGTCTCTGGAACGTGGCCCTGTTGGCGAAGTCCCTGCCGGCGTGGGGCGAGGTCGCGGCTGTTGGTGTAATCCTTGCCATAGTGCACACCAACGCCATGAATCTTTATCCGGCAGTGACCAAGATCATGTTATTGGTGGATACCGCTTGGGTGCGACGATTGGCCGTTCAACAGCCCCTTGCGGTCGTTGTGCTGGGCGCGTTTTCGACCTATCTCGCTTACGCGGGTATCCTTCATGCCGTGCAATCGTTCCTGTCGATTCTGGGGGCCTTCCTGTTTCCCTTTACCTTCATTCTGGTGCTCGACTATGTTTTGTCGCCCACGCCGCGGGCCTCCGGCGACCAGAGTGGGGGGCGCCCCGGGGCCGAGCCTGGGGCTCGCGCGTGGATGGCGCTCGTGGTATTGCTCCTGGGCCTGGGGTTGGGGGAATGGTCACCACCCCTCACGGGGTCCGTGGCGCGTTTTGTGCCTTGGCAGATGGTGGTGGCGGTGTCGGCGGCGCTGTTGTATGGGGCGCTACGCCGGTATCTTATGGGGGAGTCGATCGCGGGAGATACTCCGGGCGTGGTGGGTGATGAGTGATTTCAAGGTGTCGGGTGATATCGCAAGGCTTTTACGCGCCGCGCACGAGGTCATTGCGCATGCGTATGCACCGTATTCGGGATTCCCGGTCGGCGCCGCGATCCTTACTGTCTCGGGCGAGGTCTTTGCGGGGTGTAATGTCGAAAACGCGGCCTATCCCCTGGGTTCGTGCGCGGAGGCCGCGGCGCTCGGGGTCATGGTCTCGGCGGGTGGCGCGCAACGTCTGCGCGCGGCGCTGGTATTGACGGCGTGGCCCGCGCCGTCGTGGCCGTGCGGAGGCTGCCGCCAGCGCTTGCAGGAGTTCATGGAAGCCGAGGCCATGGTCTATGCCGTCGGCCGCGAGGGCGAGCCGGTCGGCATGCCGTTCGCGCGACTCCTGCCACTGGCTTTTGGCGCCAACGATCTCGCGCCTCGATCTTCCTGAATCGCCATCCATCATGGTCCCGTCGAGTCCCTATCCCGCTTGGATCGATCTCTTGGATCTGACGCGCCTCGAGGCCCCCGCGGGCGACGAGGATGCGATCGCGCACCTATGCCGCCGCGCGCGCACCCGGCACGGTCATGTCGCGGCCGTATGCATTTATCCAGGTTACGTAAGCCTTGCCCGCGAGCTGTTGACCGATGGTGGCATCGCGATCGCAACCGTCGCCAACTTTCCAGGCGGCGATCAGGGGCTGGAGCAGGTGCTTGCCGAGGTCGGCCGGGCGTTGCGTTATGGCGCCACCGAGATCGATGTAGTGGTTCCCTACCGGCGCTGGCTTCAGGGCGACAGGCACTGTGTTCCGAGGTTGCTCGATGCCGTGGTCGATCTCTGCGCCGGCCGCGCGCTCGTCAAGGCCATCCTCGAAACGGGGCTCATGCCCTCATCCAGCGAGCGCCAGGCGTTGGCGTGGGCATGCGCGCGTCCGGGCATTGCATTCCTAAAGACCAGCACCGGCAAGGCGGCTCATGGCGCGACTCCCGAGGCCGTGGAGGATCTCGTGCGTGTGTTGGCGCAGTTGCGGGACACAGGGCGGTCCATGGGGCTTAAGATCGCAGGCGGCGTGCGCACCCGCGATCAATTGCGGCGCTATTACGAGATCATCGCACCAACCCTTGGAAGCGGTTTTTTCCAACCGGCCACGCTGCGCATCGGCGCAAGCGGCCTACTGGACGAACTCCTGGCGGCTTCTTGCCATGACTGATTCGAGCCATGTTCAATATCATATCGGTCTTTCCGGTGCGATGATCGAAGGCGCCCGGTATGTCTTGATGCCCGGCGATCCCGCCCGTGTTTCCGTCTTGTCGGCGGCCTTTGCCCGTTCGCGGCCCCTCGGCCAGAACCGTGAGTATCATTCGGCGCTCGCTTATGCTGAAGATTTGCCTACTCCGGTCTTGATCGTATCGACCGGTATCGGGGCCCCTTCGGCGGTCGTCGCCATTGAGGAGCTCGCGTGCTTGGGCGTCCGTTATTTTCTTCGCGTAGGCACGACCGGCGCCATCCAGGAGCACATTGCGGCAGGCGACCTCATCATCAGTGAGGCTTCGGTACGGCTCGAGGGGACATCATCCCACTATGCGCCCATCGAATACCCGGCCGCGGCGTCCATCGACTTGATCCAAGCCCTGCGTGAGGCGGCCCGCGCGCTTGGTGTGCCGCACCATAGTGGCATGACGTGCTCGTCGGACAGCTTCTGGCCGGGACAGGAGCGCCGGGACTCTTTTGGCGCTTATGTCCCGCGACGATTCCAGGGCACCCTCGAGGAGTGGCGCCGGCTGAATGTGTTGAGTTATGAGATGGAGAACTCGGCGCTTTTCGTCGTATGCCGCGCCCTGGGTCTCGACGCCGCGTCGGTGTGCGCGACCGTCGCATGCCGCTGGCAGCGCGAGGCGGTCAGTCATGAAGCCTACGCCAAGGCCAAGGACGATCTCGCGCGCGTGGCCGTGGAGGCCGTGCGCCGTCATGCCGCGCGGGCCATCAATGTGATCGGCCGGCACGGATAGCGCCGGCCATGGATGGCGGCCGTGTTGCCGGCGTAAGCCGCCATGAAGACACATTTCCCAAAGCCGCCCGCACGAGACATCCCTTTCGAATCATCATCACGCGGTCTAACAGCCCCTCGTGGCGCCAATCCAGGCGCGAAACGCGGTCCTGCTAGCGGGTAGCTCCTGCCTCGTAGGCGGCAAGGGGGGCGTTATGCCGGCGTGCGTAGCGGGCCAGATAACGACGCACAGCGGTGTACGCGGCCTCGCCCCTCGAGGCGACCCATTCCTGGCGCATCTGCGCAGGCCCCGGGACCTTGAGCAACGTCGTTGGTGTGTAGGTCTGTTGTGGTCGTGGCGCATGGGCACCATGCGGGTCGACATGCGCCTTGTACCAGTCCGGGGAGAGTGTGTGTCCCGCCGCGCCGGCCTCCCGCCGAAGCAGCGTGTAATGTGTACAGACGCCGGCATTGAACGTGACCGGGACCTGTGCGGGATGGACGCGGATCTGCGAATAATCCGGATGATGCGTCCAGATGCCGGAGAAGACCGCCGCGTTCTGGTCCCATTGAGATAGCGGTGGGAGGCCGAAAACCGCTTCCGTGGTCTTTAGGATGTTCACCTGCGAATACGAATGGGTGTCGAGCAGGCCGCGCTTGACCCATGGCCCCATGGCCAGCGCAAAGGTTCGATGGGCATTTATGTGATCCGCTCCCGACTGCGCGTCGTCCTCGGTCAGAAAGACCACCATGTGACGCCACTGGGGCGTCGTCGACAGATAATGGATGAAGCGCGCGGTCGCAAGGTCATTGTTGGCGACATAGTAGTCCGGGCTGTAGTAGCACGGTTCGCGGCCGGCGGTGTGATCGTCAGGCAGCCATATATAGATGAAGTGCGGGAACGCCCGCCCCGGATGCGCCTTGAGCCAGTCTATGGCAAGTCGCGCGCGCCTTGTGTCGAGCAGCATACGGTCCCAGCCTGGGAAGCTTGTCGCAAGGTGCGCTTTCATGGCGTGCGATATGGCGCCGGCGCGTGCGCGGGACACGAACTCGCCGAAGTCCTCAAAGGATACATGGTGGTTCAGCAGGTCGTTGAAGAGAAACAGCCGCCCGGGGTAGCTGATCCAGGGGTTGGACCATTTGCCCAGCGCCGACAGGTTTTCGTAAATGGCGTAGGGATTGTCCACGCCGAGCGGGACGCCGCCCGTTCCGGTGGCGCCGCCCGGAATCAGGGATTGCGTCCATCCAGGGTTGGCCACAAATCCCCGGTGCGAGTAGTACTCGGGCCATGTCCGCTGCACGAAGTCGGAGTCGGAAGCCGCCGTGGTCCACTGATGACCTTGCGCTGTCACCTCGCCATCGGCCATGAAGTGGGCGAACAACGTATAGTGATGGGCAAGGCTGTAGAGGTTGGGCAGTTCACGCGGACCATAAAGGTCGAGATGCGGGTCGGCGTAGCGTCCGGCCGCCCGGTATTTGCCGAAGTCTTCGTCAAAGGTCTTGTTCTCTCGCAGAATGAAGACCACGTAATGGATGTGGCGGTGGAGGAAGGTGATCGCGGCCTTGTCGCCGCGAATCCGCGCCATACGTTCGCGGTGCGTGAATCCGTCGTGACGCAATGCAAGGCGCGTCCACCGCGGGAGTCTTGCTGCCAAGGTCGAGAATGACACCTTTTGCACGAGACCATCCATCATGTCGCCCACCCACTGATGGCGAATATTGGGTCCCGATCCGAGCCCCTTGGCGGCGACTATGTAGAGGGCATGGGCGGTGGCAGTGAGTGCCGTGGGGTACCATCCGGTGGGTATCAGGCCCGCGCGTTGACCGGAACGAAGGTCGAAGACCGCCACGTCGTTGTTGCCGGCATTGGCCACGAACAGTCGTTCGCCGGCGATGGCCAGGGCATCGGGATAACTGCCCGGCGGGGCATCCGGGTAGGGGCTGTCGTCGATCCAGCGCACGACCTTTCCAGTGACGGTATCGATCTGCGCGACGCGGTCGACATTGGCGAGCGTGACAAAGACGTCCGGACCGTGGCCCTTTGCGATCATGGCGGTCGGGTGCAGGCCGGCGGCGGTATCCGCAGCCGTGGCGCGGGGCCCGACCTGAATCTGGTCGAGACGCGTGAAGGGACGCGGGTTGACGATCGCGACGGCGTTCGCGCCCCATAGGCTCACCGCGAGCCTATGGCCGTGGTCGGCGAACGCCAAGGCGTAGGGATAGGCACCGATATTGAGATAGCGCACGTGCCCGGTCTTCAGAGTGATCCGCGCGAGGCTGTTAGCAAGGAGTCCCGTGACGTAGAGGTGGCGACCGCGCGGACCGGGGAGCACGGCGTCGGGGTAAAACAATCGTGGTCGGCCGATGTGATGGCCTTGATAGTGATAGGGGTATTGGGTCTTGGGAAAGGGTTGCCACGCCAGGGGGTAGCGGCGCATAAGCCGAAGGTGTCCATGGTCCTGGCGCAGTACCAGCACGTCATTGGTGGCGCCGCCCGCGGCATAGACGAGGCCGCCTGACGCGGTTGCGAGTCCCTGAAAAAGATTCTGGTGTCCGAGCGTCAGAATCGAGGGCGCGTTCGCGACCGCGTCCTTGTGCGGGCCCCTATAGGCCGCCAATTGGCCGATTCGCGCGAGTGTGCGGGCGTCGTAGGAGGTGATGGTCTGAGCGCGCGTCGCGCCGTTGGCGAGCACCAGCAGATCGTGACCGGAGAGGGCCGCGGCGGTTGCAAAGTTCGGCGTGCCGTTTATGCGGCCGACCGGGCTCGTTACGCGTCCGGTCGGCAGAATGTGCGTGTAGGTCGGGCGATTGGCCGGGTCTATGGTGACCGGCCGCCCGACGTCGCGATCATTCGGGATCGGCCGCGCCAGTGCCGCCATGAACCCGCTGCCCAGGGCGAGACCCACGCCGCATGTCGCCCCGAGGGCTGCCGTCAACCGCTTTCGCATGGTACCTCCCCTAATATTTTGTGTACGGCCCGCGAGCCGGCCCGTGTCGGGCAGCGTAACGCCTCTCTATGTCGATTGCATGGCAGACCGGGGCGCCCCCAAGGACGCCCCGGTCTGCGCCCCAGCCTCAACGACGTTTTAAAACGTCAGCGTGGCGCTCCCATACACCGAAAACGGCATGCCTTCGAATACTGACAGGTAAGGGTTCCCATAGTAGTCGGAGTTGCTGCTGGCGGCCACGACATAATGGTGGTTGAAGACATTGTCGATGTTCAAGGCGAGCTTCACGCTTTTGACGTCGACCTCGTGGAGTGGGATGGTGTCAAAAAGGCCGATGTTGGTGACCGTGTAGCCGGGGATCTTGAGACCCCCCGGGACCCCCGCGAACTGCTGGTTCACATACTGCGGGCCCACGTATTTGGCGCCGATGCGCGCGTCGATGTCCCCCAAGCGCCAGCCAAGCCCCACGTTCACCATGTTCTTTGGGACATTGGCGAGTGGCTGGCCAGCCGTGACCTGTCCGACAGCGCTCGAGTTGAAGGATGAGGTGAACACCGCCTGGTTGTAGGAGTAGTTGGCATAACCAAGCCAGCGACCGACGAGGAGGTGCCCGAAGTGCTGCTCCAGGGTGAGCTCGATGCCCTGGTAGCGCGAGCGCCCGCCGTTGGTGGTGGTACTGAGCGCGGTCGTGGGGTTGGTGACGGTCACGAAGGTGTTGGTGAAGTACTCGCGATAGGCGTCGACGCTCCCCAAAAAGCCCGCGTGCCGGTAGCGCGTGCCAAGCTCGTAATCGGTGACGTATTCGGGCTTGATCGACACCGGCACGACCACATACTGGCCGGCGGCGTTGGTCTCGGCGATGTTGCTGTAGTAGGCACCGATGTTGGGGAATTTGATGTTCCGGCCCCACGAGGCATAGACGCTAAAACCCGGCAGCGGCGCGTAATTGAGCCCCAGGGTGGGCGAGACGAAGTGCTGATTGTTGGCCACGGTCCCGCCGATCGGGTAATAGATGCCGATGGCATCCGAGCTGATGGTGTAGGCATCGAGGAACTTGACGCCCGGGGTGATGTGCACGGCGTGATCGAAGAGCGCCACGTCGTCTTGCGCATAGGCCGACGCCAGAAGCCGTTGGTCGTGCTCGTACCAGGCATTGTTGTAGCCCGGGATCTGCGGCACCGGTGCCGACCCGTACCAGTATTCCGCGGAGTGCAGGAGGCCGTAGGTGACGTTGCCGCCCACGGTCACGGTATTGTGCGGGGCCAAGATCGTGACGCTCGGGCTGTAACCCAGATCGCTCGAGATGTCCTGGTAGAGCTGGTAGTCCGTGCCGTTACGCACCGACCCAAAGATCGCCGCCGGATCGTAGGTCGGGGGGTTTGGATAGGAGCTCCAGAAGTTATAGCCCGTGCCCTGGTTCGGGAGGTAGTAGGGCTGGCTTGCGCTCTGGCCAAACGCCGGGTTGCTGTAGGAGGTGCGCTGATAGTTGTCGCTCTGATAGAAGACCTTGGAGTCGGTCGCCACCCAGCGGTTTATGAGGCTCCTGGCGTCGATGATCGCCGTGATCTCGGTGTCCTTATTGTTGGTCTGGTCATAGTTCAGTGGCCAGTTGTAGGCGATGCCGTACTGGTTTACGAGCGGCTCGGGGACGCTGTGCGGCGTGTAGCCACTATTGTGGTTCACGATCAGGTAGGTGGAGATGCGCGAGCGTCCGCCGTCATAGGGCATGACGCCGGCGTAATAAAAGTTGTTGTTCTGATCGGCGGAGTTTTTGACCCACCCGCGGCTCGTCTGGCGATGGAAGCTGAACACCGACCGGAAGCCACCGAGCGAGCCGGTGTTGAAGGTGGCCCCCCAGTTTGCGGTATCAAAGCTCCCGTAGCCCGCCTCCACCGTCCCGCCCAGGTGCCGTGCCGGCTGCAGGGGCTTGTAGTTGATGGTGCCCCCAAGCGAGTTGTAGCCGTTGACCGCTGGATTATTGATGCCATTGTAGATCTCGATGCCGGCGGTGTCGGCGAGCGTGAGCGGTATGGCGTTGCGCATCGAGGCACTGTTGGTGGCCGCCCCATTGAACATGTCGTTCAAGGGGATGCCATCGAAGGTCTCGGTGAACTGGCCGCTCGTAAAGGAGCGGAAGGTGATGGTGCTGCGCACCCCATTGGGGCCGGTGCTAAAGGCATTGATCGAGGGCTTGCGCGCGAGGATCGTCTGCGCGTTCTGCGCCGGCGAGGCGTGGCGGATGGCTTGTGCCCCGATGGCGTGCTCGGTGTAGGCAGCCTTCAGCGGGGCGTGGGCCTTGCGGCCGGTTTTGCGCACGCCGGTGATGTGTATGACTTTGCCGGATTTGTGTGCGCCGGTCTTCGTGTGCGCTGACGAGGCGAGCGGATAAGCAATCCCCAGCGCGCCGCTCATGGCAATCGTAAGCAAGCGAAGGGTGTGTGAAGCAGGGTACATGCGGGACATGAGCCATCTCCTTGCGGATATATAACGTTGTGTACATCCGTTGAGCAGGATATGTGCCATTCCCGTCGAGTCTTCGTAATGATCCCCGCCAACGATAAGAGAAATAGGCTGGCGTAAAGGACTGCGGGCACTTTTTATGTACCTGGCGCACGCGCCCGCCGGCCGCCGACCCGTGCCCGCTTACGGGCTAAATCCGCCTTATTGTGGATCAGTGTGGCGCATGCATCTAAAGCGAATCGCGATTTACCCGCCGGCCCGCTCGGGCCCTCGTGAGCCGTCCATGGACAAGGGCGTAACGACCGCCATAAACGCGCGGAGCGGTTGGATGACCCAGGCGGTACGGGTGATGTCCATACGGGGGTATGCGCGGGTGTCATGTGGAAGATCCGAGGCGGGCGGCCGAGCGTCAACCGACGGGAGAAGTAAAAACAAGCAATGATGGGAGCATTCCCGTCATGCCCTTATAAGGGGCAGGCCTTGCCCGGATTGCGGGCATGCGGGCCCTGTAAGGCGCAAAAGGCCGCCGCGCGGCCTAGTCGTAAGCGTGCATGTCCAGAAATATGGCCTATTGGCATAAATAGTGCTTTGGCCATTGTACACAACGTTGCGTTGTGCCAACGGAACATGGGGGAATGGAAATGCCAGAAACCACAATCCTTGCGGGACGCTCGTATCGAGGCCTTTGCCGCACGGCGCTTTTGGGCGCCTTGGCCGCCGCTTTTCCGGGGCTCGCGGATGCGCAGGCGAAGCCCGTGGTGGTCGCGGATCACGGCAAGGTCGTGAAGATCACATCGGTCAGCAAGACCGGCAAGAAGCGCGCGGCAAAAGGCCAGGGGGCGGTGATGGACGGGGCCCATGGGGCGCCGGTGGCGCGCCTTGGCGCGGATGCCCTGCACCACAACGAAATGTCGGAGAACGCCCAGACGATATTAAACCGCATGCCGGGGATTAACGTCACGAGCACGAATCCCTTGGGGACGCGGCCACATATCTCGGTTCGTGGCTTTTCCGGGACCCAGCTTGGCTATACCTATGACGGGCTCCCCATTGGGGATCTGTTCAGCGGGGGGCTGACCGGCGGCAATTATAATTACGCGTCCCTTTATAATCTGGTGCCAGTGACGCTTGGTGAAAGCTCGGGGGTCAGCGTCATCTATGGTCCGGCGGAGCCGATGATAAATACCATCGGAGGGATCGGCGGGACGGTGGCTTATGCGCCACGCCTGCCGGGGAAGAACTTCTCGGCCTCGGTATTCGGAGGCATCGGGAGCTTCGACACCAGGAGCTATGGGGCGGAGGTGAATACCGGCACCTCCAAGCATGGCGGCGCGCTATTTCTGCGGGCCGCGCACCACAGTACGGGCAATTATCTCCAGAACTCCCCGGACCGCGGCAACTCCTTCTATGGCGCTTATGTCCTGCCTTCGCGCGGCGGCCGCTCGCAGTTCAGCGCCATCCTGCTCTACAACAACAATTCCGGCTATATCCCGGCGCGCATGCCCGCCCCCTTGCTTGCGCTATATGGCGCAAGTTACCAGTGGCCGCAAAGCTTTACGTATTCCTATGGTCAGGCCACGCATGAGATGGCGATCCTGGGCTACAAGACCGAAATGAACCGCTACATCCTGTTGGATACGAAGGCCTTCTATGCCTATACGCGGTCCGATCAGCTGACCTACCAGAACCCGGCGGTGACGCCGATCTATGACGGCAACATCACCTACTTCCCGTTTGGCAATGGGGCGCCCTATAGCCGCTATATCTACGTTACACGCACCGCCGGGCTGAGCGAGGCGCTCAATCTCCTCTTTGGGTCCGACAAGGTGACCTTCGGGGGCTTCGGCGCGGCCTCGATCTACCATTCGAGCCAGTTTTGGCTGGCGAGCCCCGGGGGCGCGAGCATTCCTGGCCAAAATGACGCCTGGGATGAGCACGCCTACCGGATCTACGGGAAGATCTACGCGCAGGCGGAACTCCACTTCCTGGGGGCGCTCACGATCGTGCCGGGCGTAAAGGAGGAGTACGTTGACACCGCCATCAATGATATCCCTGGCGCCTACTATCCGGTCGGGGCGAGCAGCGGTAACTCGTATACGAGACCCTCTCCGTACCTGGGTGCGGCGTTCAAGGTTACGAGGCATTTGAAGGTCTATGGCAATGTGGCGCAGGCCTACAAATTCCCCAACATCTCCGCCTATTACGCCGCTGACTCGTTTGCCACCGCGACATCGCCACCGCCCGGCGTTACGGTCGTCCCCGAGAAGGTCACGAGCTACCAGCTCGGCGTGGCATTTCATACCCGGCGCACGGCCCTGGGGGCGGCGCTCTACCGGCAGAATTTCGTGCATACCTTCAGTTCGGTTTATGACGTTACGAACGGCCTGACCTATGAGTACAACTACGGGGCGTCGCGTTACACGGGCTTGAACCTGACCGGCTCCTATGAACCTGGCTATGGGCTCAAGGTCTACGGGAGCTGGTCTGTGCAGAGTGCGCATTACACATCCAATGCCACCAATTCCTTCGGCAGCTCGGTCACGGCCGGCGATCCCAAACAATACACACCGCATTATCTGGCAAACATCGGCATCGAGGACCGCTTTGCGCGCCTGACAAGTGCGCTGTGGGTTAATTTCGTGGGTTCGCAAGTAATCGGTACCCTCGCCGGCGGTCCTACCACCAGCTCTATACCAGCTTATCGCACGGTAAATGCATCGTTTACTTACACCTTGCCGGTGCATGCCCCGGGCATCAAGTCGCTGCAGGCGGCGCTCAATTTCACCAACATCCTAAACAGTCACGCCTACGTTTATGAAAAGCAGTTTAGTTACCCGAGCGGACCGGGAAGCTATAACGAGGCCGAGCCCATGATGCCGCGATTCGTGGGTGTCGAGTTGAAGGCGACCTTCTAGGGACGCTGTCAGTAGATGTCGCGCGGGCCTCCGGTCGTGGCCGGAGGCCCGCGCGTTGTCAGGGACGATGCAAGACGAGATGGGCGATGATGCGCCGCGTCACGAGGTAGGCGTTGCGGGCCGCCAATGATCCCGCGTACTCGTCACCTTTGGCGATGATTGCGCCAACCGAGGTCGCGGGTGGCGGGACATCGATGTCGGATACCGCGCGCACGGATAGATAGTGATTCTGAAGGCCGAAGGCCGCAAGCGCAGCGATGTCGCCGAGATCCTCCATCGCGGTGGTGGCGTAGCGCGCAGTTCCGTGAGTATAGAGTGCAACGATGTGGCGGGCGATACGCTGATTTTGCCGCCCGATCCAGAAGTCGTCGCCGGAGACGTTGGCGCCCTCATAGACGCGTGGATGTTTGTGCAGGCCCAGGGCGGTGTCGAGCGGCCCAACGGCAGCGCTGTCTGCAAGCGGCATCTCGCGGGTGGCGGCATAGGCGGCCGATAGCAGCCCGGGCGCCACACGATAGGCCAGCGTGTCCCAGGGATTGTGGGCATACGGGGGGCGTGGCGGCGCCCAGGCCATGTGCCCGGATCGAGTCAAGTAATGGTGACCAAATCCCCATGAAACGATCCAGTTGGCGAGATAGACGGAGCCAAGCGCCGCGCGGCTTTGCACGCCGCCTGCGATGCCGCTGCGTATGAAGAGCGTGGAGCGGCAGTCAAGCAACGGGTCGCGCGCGATCGCGGTCGTGCGCACGCTGGCGTTGATCTCGCCTTCGCCGGTGATGGCTACGCATACGCGGTGCGTGTTGCAGATCATGGGCCGGGGTAGCCCCAAGACCCGCACTGTGCGTGTATAACGTTTAGTGGCCTGCCAGACGCGAAATTCCGGAGGGAAGGCGGTCAGGACGATGGCCCGGGGGCGGTAGAGCGCCGCGGCGCAGGCAAGCTGCGGTGCGCCGAAGGCGGCGGCGAGGAGGGCCCGTCGCACCCTGTGTTTACCGGTGTTGCTCATGCCGGGTGGCTCTCCATGGTTGGGGTCTTGGGAAAACGGTGGCAGCCCATGCCATTGGCATCATAGCCCCAGGCAAAGGCCTTCGCTTCGCGGGTCATGCGCACCCAATAAAAGACTACCGCTTGCGTTTACAGTGATCGCGCCGGCCTGGCCGGTACCCGGATTCAAGGCCGACACGATCTCGATCGGGTAACCGAATTGCTGCAGATCGCGGATCACGGCGATGTCGGCGTCGGACTCGATCTTAATGCCTTTGCGGCTGTCGAGGAAGGTGGGCCCTACATGGACGCGCGGGCGCGCAAGCGCGGTAAGCGGATCCATACCGAAGTCGACGAGCCGCGTCAAAATATGGGCGAGTGCTTGCGGTTGCCCGTCACCGCCCTGCGAGCCGTAGATCGCGCGCACCTTGCCGTTTTTGCGGTACAGGGCTGGACTCAGGGTATGAAGTGGGCGCTTTGCGGGGGCCCAGGCGTTGGGATGTCCCGCGATCGGTGAAAACGCCGCCCCCCGATTATGCCACAAGACACCCGTGTCTCCGGCCACGACGCCACTGCCAAAATCGAAGAAAAGGCTCTGGATGAGACTTACACAGCCCCCGGCCGGGTCGCGCACGCCCACCCAGACGGTGTCGCCGGACAGCGCCGCATGCTCGGTATCGGGGCTGTCCGGTCCGGTGCTTGCGTGGCCGCCGGCAAGTGAGGCCTTGCCGAGCATCGCCGGCACCGGCACGGGCGTGAAGGCGGGGTCTGCCACGAAGCGGTTGCGGTCGGCAAGCGCTGCCTTTATGGCCTCGATGAGTAGGACGTAAAAGCGGGTATCGTCGCCGCGCGCCCGTGGGATATCGAAACGGTTCAAAAGATGCAGG
>JAKBUS010000122.1 GCA_021841585.1 Pseudomonadota bacterium
ACTACACTTCAACCCCCAAAAATCCTCCCAAATCCCAGAAAACCTCTGGAAGCACAGCACCTTGCGTGGAAGAGACGTTACTACAGTGGGGGCAAGTTCAGTTTAGAGACGGCCTACGGCCTTCCTGTCAGTTCGGAATTCGCCGTGTTCGGCCTTGTGGCCTACTCGATTGCAACCTTATGCGAGGGCGAACTAAAGACGCTATCGGGCGCCGATGCCAACGCGGAAGAGCGCGCGAAGGTTTTAAACATCAAGGCCTTTGCCGAGTCGATGAGAGCCGACCTCAAGAAAAGAGGATTCGAAGGACCGGAGATTGTGAGAAGCCACGCAAAGCCTTGATAGCACCGCAACGACAAAAAGAAAAGAGGGCGCAAACCTCGCGCCCCCCTGAAAACACCTGTATGTTGCGCCTTACGGGGTCACAGAACCGTTGGGGCCAACGTTGGCCTGACATAAACTGACGCCTGTCACGCAAGCTGGGACAGTGTTGCCGGCGTTATCTTTTTGTGCCACGCTCGAAGTCGAGCCGTCGCCGACCACGGAATTAATAATATCCTGCCCTAAGGTCTTATTGGCCGTACAAAGCGCACCCGCGCCAATGGTGATAAAAACTGGCTGCGCAATACCTGCCTCAACCCACGCGCCCGTTTGGGTCTGGGCTCCACCAGGCGCCGCCTGCCCTGCCACGTCTACCTCCCCGCAGTACGTAGGGGTCGCTGGCGTAGTCGCCGTCGAACCGATGTAGGCGAAGTTAATGCTCGACGCGCCCGTAGTCCCGCTTGCGGCTGGGTCACCCGCCGTATAGCTTAACACCGGGGTGCCCGCACCAGCCACCGGCGGGGTTGCCGCTGTTCCTTGCGTGTTCGACATCGCAATCAAGGTGTTCTGTCCAGCCTGGGCCGCCGAGACTGCGGCGGTCGCCGCCGTGATAGCAGAGTGGAAGTTCTGCGCCACGTCCGTGGCCTTCGTCGTCACAATGTACTTCTCGTACTGGGGAATAGCGATGGCCGCCAAGATACCGATGATCGCGATCACGACCATCAACTCGATCAAGGTAAAGCCGGCTTGGATACCGGCCACTACTGGGTTCTTTTTACGCATGGCTATAACTCCTCTCACCTCAATAGCACCGGTTCACGATGAACGGTGTATGCAGTGTATAAAGCTGCACGATTCGTACCAATCGGGACCATAAGGAAACGATTATCAGTATCACCGAATCGTAACCCCTTCACGCATAAGGGTCTCTTGGAGGCCCCAAAAAGACTGGCGGTCGGAGGCGGTAGGATTGGCCCGATAAACGGCGAAACGGCACCTCCGGCGGGCGATGGGGCGGCGGCCTGCCATGTGACGCAGAACGTCAGCCGAGGCGAGAGACCAGATCCTCGGCCCGCAAGTGGGTGTAGCGCTTGAGGTGCGTGAGGGACTTGTGACCGGTAATCGACGCTACGGCCATAATGTCGAGCCCCTTCTCAAAGAGCCGCGACGTGGCCTCATGGCGCAGGTCATGGAACCGCAAACCTTTGACGCCGGCCGCGGCGCACACTTTCCTGAAGACAGCGGTGATCCCGCTTACGCTGGAGCCCCACACGAGATTGTCGGATCGCCGTGGTCGTCCATCGAGCGCCGCGAGGGCCCTGGACGATAGCGGGATGCGCCGAGATTTCCCGCTCTTGGTGATGGGGATGAAAAGCACGCCCGCGTCGCGGTCCAGGTGCTCCCAGCGCATGGCCGCGATCTCGCTGCGGCGCATGGCGGTTTCGATAGCCCAGGTGATGAGGGGTCCGATGTCGCTCACCCTCCGCGCTGGGCCCGCGGCATACGTCTTTGCAGCCGCCAAGAGGCGTGCGAGCTCGTCGCCTTGGAGGCGGCGGTCCCGGGCGTTGTCCACGCGCGGCATGCGCACGTCGCGGATGGGATTGCCCAAAGACTCCATGCCCCACTCCCGGCGCGCCACGGTAAAAACGTGCGAAAGGATGGCGAAGCGGCGCACGATGGTCCCGGCCTTGAAGCCGCGCTTCACCCACTCGTCGCGGATGAGGGCTAGATTCTGACCGCGAATGGAGGACAGCACGCGGGACGCGATGACGTGCCTGTGCCATGCTTTGAGGGCGCAGTGCTCCGACTCGCGACCGCGCTTTCGGGCCGTCACCTCGGATTCGTAGCGCTGTAAAGCCTCCCGGAGCGTGGTGTTCTCGGCCTCCGCGCGCGACAGGAATACGCCCCGGTCCATCTCGGATTCGATCTCGCGAGCCCAGCCCTCGGCACGCGCTTTGGTCTCAAAGGTCTTGGACTGAATAGGGTAACCGCGCTTGCGAACGCGGACCTCCCATTGCCGATCCCCACGCTTACGAATGGTAGCCATTGTACCCTCCCCTCTATTTGGACTGGCAACCCCAGCAGTGCGTTAAGTGGAGCAAAAAATCAATTCTGCATAAAATAGAGGCAAGGGGACATACTATAACTCACTGGTATATAACGCATATTGCCATTCGTCGGAAACATAATTCCGTTATGATCCGTACCAGACGCGGCTTTGCGTCGGGCCTCACTTGGCACGAATCCTGTAAGTCCTTGCTGGGCCACGATGGGCTGGCGAAGGCCGCGGGCGAACCGTAGCATTGGGCCGACAGGCGGTATATGAGTAAAACCTGAATTGAGGCGCGTGAGGGGTGACGCGGAGCGTCACTTGTATGGTCGTGCGTGACGCAAAAGGGCAACATGCCGCCCTTTGTCACACGCTCAGGCGCGCGCCATCGGGCCGGTTCATGTCTTAAGCGCCGCCGGGGTGCGCGGGAGCACCACGGGCTCGATACGAAGGGGGCACGGGAACGATCCGCGAGGAGGCTGCGGTCGGGAGATACTCAGAGC
>JAKBUS010000056.1 GCA_021841585.1 Pseudomonadota bacterium
AGCCAAAGTCCTTCGACTGGCGAGCTCGATCTGCGAAACGGCACCCTTGGGGGCAAGTGCCGGAGCAGACATTTGAACTGGCCTGCGAGACCTTGAATCAGATTATCCAGATTGGTGCATAATCTAGGGCCAGATTCGGTGTCGATCGGCAGGAAACAGATGGAATTTCAATAAGTTGGTGCGCCCTAGAGGATTCGAACCTCTGACCTTTGGAATCGGAATCCAACGCTCTATCCAACTGAGCTAAGGGCGCGTGGCCGCTAAGGATAACGCGAAGCGCGCACGCGGTCCATGCCGCCCCCCCGCGGGCCCTTCCTTGCACAAGCCTCGCTCGCTAAACGGCGGTCGGCGGTTTTTTTGCCGGTCCGGAGCCGGTGGCGTTTTTGGCCTCGAGCTCCGCGACCTGACGCTCGAGGCGCTCAACCATCTCGCGGGTCTTTTGAAGGACCGCCTGTTGTACCTCGAACTCCTCGCGTGTCACGAGGCGCAGCCTCTGGAAGGTGCTGTCCAGGACCGCGCGGACGTTTTTTTCTACGTCCTGTCCGAACTCCGGGGGGACGGCCGCGCGTGCGGTCGCTGCAATTTGATCCAAGATTCGTGTCAGCATGGCGGTAGTATAAGCCTTTCTCCTTGTTGCGCGAAGGGGCCGGGGCGGGAGGACTGGTCAGCGGCCCCAGCTACTATATAATGCGCGCGTGCGTACCTTGACCCGCCTCCAATTGGTCGTGGTTTTGACCGCCCTTCTGGCGCTCCCCGCCTATGGGGAGGGCGTGAGCGGACAGGTGTCGCTCATGAGCAATTACGTCTGGCGCGGTATCTCGGAGTCGAACAGCAACCCCGCGTTGCAGGGGTCGGTGACGGCCGTTGGACCGGTCGGTCTGTATGCCCGCGCATTTGTCACGACACTCGATTACCGCGGCGCCCACGAGCGCGCCGATTTCACGGGCGGTATCCGTGACATGACCCCTTCGGGACTGGGATTCAACGCCGGCGCCACCGCCTATCGCTTTGATGTGAGCTCGCTCAATTTCGAGGAGACCTTCCTGCGGTTGCGATTCGGGCCTCTGTCGGCCGGCCTCTATCATGACTGGCAGCACGGCAATACCTATCTCGAGGCGGGTTACCGCGTGCGCCTGGGCAGTGGCTTTGGTCTCATGCTTCACGCCGGACATACCAGTGGCGACACGGTGGCGTCCTATGACGATTATGGGATCGGCCTCACCAAATCGTGGCATAACTTCAGCGCGGGCGTTTTCGTGACGGCCATCGATCATCATGTCATCTCGGGCCTCCATGACGCCCGCGTCGCCCTGGTCCTGACGCAGGCCTGGTAAGACGGCGCCCCGGCCCCTCGACGGCTGAACCCCATCAGGACAGTGCGGCCTGGGCCTTGAACGTCTTGCCATTGATGTTTTCGAATAGCACCGTGTAGTGCCCGGCCTTGATGTGCATGACCTTCGCCGGATACAGGGTGATCCAGGCCTTGGCCCCCATCTTGGCCTTGAGACCAAAAAGCCCAGGGGCGAATTTGTTGTAGCGGTAGACGTTCTTGATATGTCCCTTGACCGCGCTCTCGAGGGCCTTGCCCTGCCAGGCCTCCAAGACCCCCTTCGGCCCCCAGACGGCTACCTTGATGACATGCGAGGGCACAGCCGGCGTCCCCCCGTTCAGGTAGGCGAGCACCTTCACGCGGCCATCCTTGCGAAGGGTGGCATGGCTCAAACTGATGTGATGCTTGCCCGGACTTACCGGCCCGCCGTGGAACTTGCTGAAGATCGAACCGCGATAGTAGTTATAAAACACGAGCACGAAAAGTGCGGCGATGACGGCAAGCCCCTTGCCCAGGCTTTCGGTCTCGCGGGCCGTGAACGGCGCGCTGCCCAGCCAGCGGAACCATCCGGAGTCCGCGAGCTTCGGGTGGCGACGCAGCAGCCAGCTATCGACGGACCACAGGCCGCTACCGGCCACGAATATCGTGCAGCCCATGGCGAAGGTCGATGCCGCCATGGTCCATTCGTCGATGCAGGTGGCGCCTTGCCAGCCAAAGACCAGCATGAGCGAGACGCTCAAGGCGAGGCTTAGGATGACGCTTGCGCGGGTGAGGACGCCGAGAATAAGCCCGAGACCGCTTATGAGCTCGACTGCGCTCACCAATACGAGCAGGGCATAGACGAGCGTCGGATGGTGAAGTATGGCGCTTAAGACATGCCCCAGTCCGAGCACCGCCCCCGGCATGCCCGCCTGAAGCTTGTTGGCCATCCAGCTATGCGCGTGGGGATCGAGCTTTTGGGGGGCGTATATAAAGCGGCGCGTGCCGCCGCCCCAATAGATCCAACCGAGGATGAGGCGTACCGCCAGCACCGCGGCGCCCGAGATGCGAAATACGGTTGGCTGATCGTAGGTCTGCTCAAGTGCGTGTCGGGCCATGGTTCTCGCTGCTCCGTTGGTATGTCTTTATTGTTTTGCAAAGTGTCCGCCCGGCGATGCGACGGCCACCGCGCTCGCG
This sequence comes from Pseudomonadota bacterium, assembly GCA_021841585.1. Taxonomy (GTDB): domain Bacteria; phylum Pseudomonadota; class Gammaproteobacteria; order Acidiferrobacterales; family Acidiferrobacteraceae; genus Acidiferrobacter. The sequence continues at coordinate 2,507 of JAKBUS010000056.1, forward strand.
GCTGAGGACTGCCTCACCATACACTTCTGGTGCTCATAAAAGATGGGGCCAATAGCGGTGCTGACCGCAAGACCCGCGGGCAGGTTCCCTAACCGGGCGGGCGTGTAAGCAGGGCCTTGCGAGCCGCTTGGGGTCGCAGACGGCGGCCCGTTGGGCCCTCAGACGCCCTCGGCGACCTCGTTACTCAGGTCGTGTTTGGCGTACCAGGCATCCCGCGTCATGCGTAAGCCCTCGAGCGAGCGGGCCATCTGGATGTGGAAGACCACGAGGTCACCAATCGCAAACGAGGCCTCGCAGGCGGCGAGGTAGAATTCCCACATGCGCGCGAATCGTTCGTCCCAGCGTCGCACGACCTCGCCCCGCCGGGACTGAAAGCGCTTCTGCCATTCATGCAGGGTATGTCCATAATGAAACTTGAGGACCTCGACGTCGGCGACCTTGAGGCCGGCCTTCTCGATCGCGGGGACGACCTCGGAGAGCGCCGGATTGTAGCCACCCGGGAAGATATACCGCTGGATCCAGGGGTTGGTCTGGCCGGGGGGGCCGCTTCGGCCGATATGGTGGAGGAGGGCAAGCCCTCCGGGGGCCAGACGCTCGCGAATCTTGGCAAAGAACGCCTCGTAGTGGGGCGCGCCCACATGCTCGAACATCCCCACGCTCACGATCCGGTCGTAGAGGCCTCGGTGCTCACGGTAATCCTCAAGCCTAAATTGGACGCGGTCGGAGAGCCCGGCCTCGTCGGCGCGGGCGGTCGCCACGCGGTGCTGTTCTTTGGAGAGCGTGATGCCGGTTACATCGACGTCGGCCTCTCGGGCGAGATGCAGGGCCAAGCTACCCCAGCCGCACCCCACATCGAGCACGCGCTGGCCGGGTTTGAGCTCGAGCTTGCGTCGTATGAGCTCGCATTTGGCGACCTGGGCCTCCTCCAGGGTCATATCCGGGCTCGAAAAGTAGGCGCACGAGTAATGCATGTCGCGGTCCAGGAACAACCGGAACAACGACTCGTCGAGATCGTAATGGTGGGCGACGTGGCGCCGGCTGGCCTGGCGGCCGTTGCCTTGTTCGAGATAGCGTTTGAGGTTCGTGAAAAGCGAGGCGGGGGGTTCGTCGGGGACGTTGCGTAGGAGCACCTCGAGCAGCATCGCCAGGCCTTTTGGCGCGTCCCAGGCCCCGCTCATGTAGGTCTCCCCCATCTGAAGCCAGGGATTGCGGATCAGACGGCGGATTGCCGGCTGATGCCTTATGACCCATTCCGCCTCCGGCGATCCCTCGCCGTAGCGCCCCACCTGCCCGTCTGGGTAGCGGACCGTCAGGCGGCCGGTTTTGATGACGTCGGCCAAGATCTTTTCCAGCATAAGCGTCCTCCGGTAGCGACGTTGCGCGGAGCGCCCGGTGTCCCGGGCCACCATCCCTGCGATATCCTGTCGATCTGATTCTAGCATCCGAAGACCATGCCATGGCTAGCGTCTTGGCGGTCCGTGGGCCCTTGGGCCCGTCCGCCCATTGACTCCGGCAACGGTCGAGGTTAGCCTCGCACAGCCGCTGGCGATCCCCGCGTCGGCGCCGTTTTGCCCCCCAACATGTTATTCGTTATGGGCGCGTGCCCCGGAGAATCGATCTTGAGTCTTGCACACATCCTTGGTTTCCCCCGTCTCGGCCCCGATCGGGAGTTTAAGAAGGCCCTCGAGGCCTACTGGAAAGGCAGCCTGACCCAACAGGCCCTCCGCGATGTCGGCAAGGACTTGCGGATGCGCGCCTGGAATGCCCAGAAGGCCGCCGGCCTGGATTTCGTGACGGTTGGCGACTTCGCGTGGTATGACCACGTCCTCGAGACCAGCGCCTTATTGGGCGTGGTGCCCCCGCGCTTCGAGTGGCAGGGGCCGGAGGTGGATCTCGATACCTTTTTCCGCATGGCGCGCGGCGTGGCCCCCACGGGCAAGGCCACGCATGCCTGCGAAATGACCAAGTGGTTCGATACCAACTACCACTATATTGTGCCGGAATTTCACAAGGGCCAGCGGTTTGCGATCTCCTCGCCGCGGCTCTTCGAGGATGTCGCCGAGGCCCGCGCGGCGGGCTTTCCGGTCAAGGCCGTGCTCCTTGGGCCGCTCACCTACCTGTGGCAGGGCAAGACCAAGGGCGAGGACTTCGACCGCTTGTCGCTGTTGCCCGATCTCCTGCCCGTGTACCAGCAGATCCTGAAACGGCTGGCCGACCTGAAGGTGGAGTGGGTGCAGATCGACGAGCCGGCGCTGGTCCTGGATCTGCCCAAGGCCTGGACCGACGCCTACCCAAAGGCTTACGAAGGGCTTTCGGCGGCGGGCCCGAAACTCCTGCTGACGACCTATTTCGAGAGCCTAGGGGCCAACCGCGAGTTGGCCTGCAAGCTCCCCACGGCGGGCCTGCATATCGATCTCGTGCGAGGTGCGGATCAATTGCCGGCGGTCCTGAAGGCGCTGCCCGCCGACAAGCTTCTGTCCCTGGGCGTGGTCGACGGCCGCAATATCTGGCGCGCCGATCTCGAGGCCGCGCTCAGTGTGCTGCGTGCGGCGCAAGGCCATAAGGGTGGTATTGCGGTAGCGAGCAGTTGCTCACTTCTGCATGTCCCCGTGGATCTCATGCGCGAGCAGAGGCTGGATGCCGAGATCCGCAGCTGGCTTGCCTTTGCCACTCAGAAGATGACGGAAGTGGGGCTCCTGAAGCGCGGTCTGGACGAAGGCGACGCGGCCATCGCTCAGGCCCTCGAGGAGAGTCGGCGCGTGGCGCAGGATCGCAAGTCGTCGAAGCGCATCCATGACGCCGCCGTCAAGGCGCGGGTCGCGGCCGTGAAACCGGCGGATGCCGCGAGGAAGCAGGCGTTCGCCAAGCGCCGCCCGCTGCAGCGCGCCCGCCTGAATCTCCCGATGTTTCCCACCACGACCATCGGCTCGTTCCCGCAGACCAGCGAGATCCGGACCGCCCGCCGTGACTTCAAGGCCGGACGCATCACTGCGGCCGAGTACGAGGAGCGGATGCGCGCCGAGATCGCGCTTGCGGTGCGCAAGCAAGAGGAGATCGGCCTCGATGTGCTCGTACATGGCGAGGCCGAGCGCAACGACATGGTGGAGTATTTCGGGGAGCAGCTCCAGGGGTTCGCGTTCACCGATTACGGTTGGGTGCAGAGCTATGGTTCGCGTGCCGTGAAGCCGCCGATCATCTTCGGGGATGTGTCGCGGCCCAAGCCTATGACCGTCGAATGGGCGAAGTATGCACAAGCGCTGACCAAGCGGCCCATGAAGGGGATGCTGACCGGTCCGGTCACCATTCTGCAGTGGTCATTTGTGCGCAACGACCAGCCGCGCGCCGACACCGCCTTGCAGATCGCGTTTGCGATCCGCGACGAGGTGTGCGACCTGGAACGGGCCGGGATCCGCGTGATCCAGATCGACGAACCGGCGGTGCGCGAGGGTCTGCCGCTGCGGCGCGAGGACCACAAGGCCTATCTGGCGTGGGCGGTGCGCGCGTTCCGCGTGTCCTCCGGGGGCGTGGGCGACGAGACCCAGATCCACACTCACATGTGTTACGCGGAGTTCAACGACATCATCGAGGCGGTGGCGGAGATGGACGCCGATGTCATTACGATCGAGACCTCGCGTTCGGACATGGAGCTCCTGGATGCCTTCGTGAACTTCCATTATCCGAACGAGATCGGCCCAGGTGTCTATGACATCCATTCGCCCCGCGTGCCATCTACGGAGGAAATGGTCCGGCTCATGCGCAAGGCCGAAAAGGTCCTGCCTCCCGAGCATCTCTGGGTCAATCCGGACTGTGGCCTGAAGACCCGTGGCTGGCCCGAGACCGAGAGCGCCTTGCGCCATATGGTCGAGGCCGCGGTATTGCTCCGCAAGACGGAGGCCAAAGCCCTGCAATAGTGCATGATCGATACGGTAATTCACCATAATGGTGCGTTACCGTCTTCCAGGGAGGCGAGGAACCGTCCTAAAGCATGGTTTCCGCCTCCCTTTTCTTTGGCACGCTCCCTGCATTGCTCCCATCGCCCGCCCACGCTACGGGCACAGTCACACTTTTACCAAGGGGGTAATATGAACGCGCTTCGCACAGCGCCCGTGGTCGCGCTCGGGGGATACGGTCGACGTGTATACGGGCGGCAGGGGCTAACCGCCTTTCTCAAGGAGATCTACTCATGAAACTGATATCCGCCATCATCAAGCCCTTCAAACTCGACGACGTCCGCGAGGTTTTGTCGGAGATCGGGGTGCAGGGCATCACCGTAACCGAGGTCAAGGGATTCGGACGCCAGAAGGGCCATACGGAGCTCTATCGGGGCGCGGAGTATGTCGTCGACTTTCTGCCGAAGGTCAAGATCGAGGTCGCGATCGACGACGATCTGGTGGAGCGTGTGATCGAGGCCATCGGCAAGGCTGCCAACACCGGCAAGATTGGTGATGGCAAGATCTTCGTCTTCGACCTCGAGCAGGCGATTCGCATCCGTACCGGCGAATCCGGACCGGAGGCCCTATGACCAGGACCGGCAGCCTGACCGGGACCCGGTCTCGCTGGGTGCGCGGCCTGGTGTTCGCGCTTGCGCTCGGGGCCCTTCCGGTTGCGGCGCTGGCGGCCAATGCGGCCGCCCCGGGGGCCCCTGCGGTCACGGCGCAGGCCATGGCAACGCCGGCGGCCGCCCCGGCGCCGGCGGCCACGCCGACGGAGGCCGTGAGCAGTGATGCCAACGCCAAGATCAATCCGGGTGATACCGCCTGGATGCTGGCGTCCACGGCGCTCGTGTTGATGATGACGATCCCAGGCCTGGCCCTGTATTACGGCGGCATGGTGCGCAAGAAGAATGTCCTCGATACCCTCGCGCAAAGCTTCATTGTCACCTGCCTCGTGACCGTGCTCTGGTATGCGATCGGTTATAGCCTGGCGTTTACCAACGGCAACCCCTGGATCGGGGGTTTGTCGCGGGTCTTTCTGCATGGCATGAACAAAGATACCGTCACCGGACTGTCGCTTGCGGTACCGGAATCCGTGTACATGACTTTCCAGATGACCTTCGCCATCATCACGCCGGCCTTGATCGCCGGATCGTTTGCCGAGCGCATGAAGTTCTCGGCATTACTGTGGTTCATGAGTCTGTGGCTCATTTTCGTCTATTCGCCGATTGCCCATTGGGTGTGGTCGTCGGATGGCTGGCTGGCGCAGCTCGGTGCCCTGGACTTCGCGGGCGGCACGGTCGTGCACCTCAACGCGGGCGTCGCGGGTCTTGTCACCGCGCTTGTGTTGGGTAGGCGCAAGGGCTATGGCAAGGAGGCGATGCCGCCCCACAACCTCGTGCTCACCGTCATCGGCACGGCGCTCCTGTGGGTGGGCTGGTTTGGTTTCAATGCGGGCAGCGCGGTATCGGCCGGCGGGCGCGCGGGGATGGCCATGGCCACCACCCAGATCGCGACTGGCGCGGCGGCATTGGCGTGGATGTTCGCGGAATGGATGGCGCGCGGCAAGCCGAGCGTGCTCGGGATGGTGTCGGGTGCAGTAGCCGGACTGGTGGCGATCACGCCGGCCTCTGGCTTCGTCGATCCGACCGGGGCGTTCATCATAGGGATCGCTGGCGGCGCGGTATGCTTCTGGACGGCCACCTACATGAAGAACTTCTTCGGCTATGACGATGCCCTGGACGCCTTTGGCGTTCACGCCATCGGCGGCGCGCTTGGCGCAATCCTGACCGGCGTATTTGCCGTCAAGGCCATCGGCGGGACCGCCGGGGCCCTTGAGGGTAACAGTTATCAGATAGTCAAGCAGTTGATCGACGTCGGTTCGGTGTTGGTCTATGACGCGATCGTCACCTATATCATCTTGAAGGTCGTCGATGTCATCGTCGGTCTGCGCGTGAGTGAAGAAGACGAGGTCGAAGGACTCGATCTCAGCCAACACGGCGAGCAGGTCTACGAATAGGGTCTCCTCACCCCCAGGGTGTTACGGGCCTCTCGGGGCCCGTCTTTTTTATGGCGTGCCCGGCATGGCCGTCACCGCTGCGATATTTACACGCGATGGCGGCCATGTCCTATACTCTCGCCGACCGATGCCGGAATCCCGGATCTTTAGACCCAAGGAGTCTTCATGCGATACCTCCGCGCCGCGATCTGCGCCGTCCTGTTGGCGGGTAGCCCGCTGGCCTCGTGCGTCGCCGATACGCTCGCCGCACCGCCCCCCGGCCCCGCCGCCACGGGCGCGGCCCCGCCGCCTGGGAGCGGCCCGATCCTGAATGGCCCGGGGCAACCGGTCCGGCCCCGAATCCCCGTGCGCGTACGGTTGCGACAATTGGCGCGCCAGGAGCACATCCTCAAGCGGCGCATGTGGCGGCTACGGATGCGCCGCCGCCAATTTCTGGCCGAGGGCATGCCCTATCATGCCCATCGCGTCCATGAGCGCATCATCGCCCTCGGTTGGCGGTTGCGGCGCGTGCAGGCGACGGAACGTGCCCTTATGACCCATTAGCGGTCCATGTCTCCAAAGGGGTAGCCCACCGGCTGGCATTCTATGTTAGCATTTGATAATAAACGCTTTGTGGTTCTCTCATCGAGACGGTATAAGGGGGTTGGTATTATGAAGCAGATAGTGAGGGGTTTGGCGGTGGCTGCGGCTTTAGCCCTGCCGGGTCTGGCGATGGCGAACGGGAGCCCGCAGGTCAAGGCGGCGATGACGAGCGCCGGGTGTTTCGTTTGCCATGCCGTAAACCATAAGGTCGTGGGGCCGGCGTACAGCTGGGTGGCCTACGTGTTCGCCCACAAGCCCGGGGCCAAGGTGATGCTCGCGCACAAGATCATCAGCGGTGGCGCGGGACGCTGGAACGCATGGACCGGTGGGATGGCGATGATCCCCCATCCACAACTGACGCTCGCCCAGGCCGAGCAAATGGCCTCCTGGGTGCTGGCGCAAAAGCCAGTGGCCCCGCCCAAGCCTTAAATATCGGTTCAGTCGGCCGCGGGCGCTCGCAAGGCCCCGCGACCGGCCTTCCGGGCATTACCCGAGTTCCCGCCAGGCGCGCACGCCTCCCGTAACTGAGTAGGCGCGCTCATATCCCATCGATCGCAAAAGCTGCGCGGCATGCAGGCTGCGCTTGCCGGAATTGCATAGACACAACAGGACGTTGCCCTTCTGGTAGTGATGTTTGTTGATGATCGAAAGGAACACGCGCGCATCCTTGTCCGTGGGCAAGTCGCAGTCCAGTATCTCCTGTTCTTCTTCGGTCAGTTTATGGCCGAGGATCTTCTTTAAATCGAATAGCGGCACCGACTCGGCCTCCGGTACCTCCCCCTCGAGTTCGAGTTCCGTCGGCTGGCGCACATCAATCAGCGTGGCGATCTTCAACAGAATAATCTCCCGGGCGGTCTCCGGCCGAATCTCCAGCGGAGGATCTTGCGTCGGCGTCACGGCAACCATAAAACACAGCCTCCCAAGGCTTAACGTTACCGTCAGTATAACGTTTCCCGTCCCCCGCGAAAGCCCGCCACGTCCCCTATTTCCCGGCCGTTGCGGCCGCTCGCGCGCACCACAAAAACGCACATCGCCCCGTCTTCGAGCACAGCGGCCCACCCCGCCTGCCAATTTCCCCCAACTTGCTTCATAAAACGCCCTGTTTCTTGTGCACGGAACTTGCTTTAAGCCCGCCTACGACATCGTTTCCGGCGGAGACCCGTAATGGCGAAGATCGGGCATTACCTGCGTAGTGGCGACTGGCGGTCGTTGGTGGCAAGTTTTCTGTATTTCGATACCGGGTTTACGGTGTGGCTACTCTTTGGGCCTCTCGCCCCCTACATGGGGCCACACCTGCACCTGGCCCCGGCTGCCTTGGGGTTCCTGGTGGCGGTGCCGGTATTGAGCGGCGCGCTGTTGCGGGTGCCGCTTGGCAATCTCTACCAGACGCTCGACGGACGCACGATCGCGCTCATGGGCATCACGCTCTCGGCGCTCACACCCCTGTATTTGTTGCTCGCCCCGGCGGCCCCCACCTTTGGCGTCCTGCTGGTCCTGGGCGTGCTGCTCGGGGTTGGCGGGGCGAGCTTCGCGGTCGCTCTGCCCATGGCCGGCAGCGGGTACCCGCCCAGGATGCAAGGCCTGGTGCTGGGGCTTGCCGCGGCCGGCAACATCGGCGCGGTCCTGGATGGGGTACTGTTCCCGCCGCTTGCCCGCCACTATGGCTGGCAAGCGGCCATGACCGCGGTCTTGCCGCTTTTGGCGCTCGCCGCGCTCGCCCTGTGGGTGTGGGGCCGTGACCACGCGCCCAAGGCCGGCTCCATCCCCCGCGCGCTTATGGGCTTCTGGGGAGCTCTCATTTTTCTCGCGGCGCTGGTCATGGTCACTCATAAGGGGTGGCTTGGCGTAAGCGGTCATCCCGCGGTGTTGCTGTTGCCGGTATTTGGCATGGCGTTCATGGTCACGCTGCTGCCGTCGGCCCAGCGCCGCGCGCTTCGTGAAGGCGATGCCTGGGCGTTCTTTCTCATCTACGCCATCACTTTCGGCGGCTTCGTGGGCCTGTCGGCCTATGTCAGCGTCCTGCTGATCGCGCTCTACCATATCCCGAAGGTCGTCGCCGGCCTGCTTATGGCCGGGCTCGCCTTTAGTGGGGCCACGGTCCGCCCTCTGGGCGGCTTGCTGGCTGACCATGCCGGTGGCCCGCGCATTCTCCTCTATGCCCTCTCCGGCATCGCGCTCGTCGATCTTGCGTTCGCGCTCTTTGTGCCGGCGCCCGCGGTCGGGATCGCCGCCTTGTTCGCGCTCTACTTTTGTTTTGGCATCGGCAACGGCGCCACCTTCCAAATGGTCCCGCTGTGTTGGCCAAAGCGCCGCGGCCTCATGACCGGCCTCATAGGCGCCGCCGGCGGTATCGGCGGCTTCTATCTACCGGTCGTTCTCGGCATCGTGAAGCAGGCCACCGCGAGCTACCGCGGGGGCTTTGCCGTGTTCGCGGGTCTGGCCATGGTCGCGACCGTGCTCGTGCAGGTCCGTGGCCGGTCGTGGGTCCTTCCCGCCCAACAGGTCGACATCGAAGCCCAACCGGTCCCCACGGGGGCGGCTATCGAGGGCGACTAAGCGATACATATGGATTTATCCGACTCTTTTATCATCATGTCATGAAAGAGGAAGCTGCGGTATGAGAGGTTCGCAAAGAATGACAGTCGCGGCGGTCCTCGCCGCGACCGCAAGCGCGGCATCGGCGCACGGGTTGGGGTATGCCTTGACACACGGAACCATTGATCTGTCCTTGCGGCCTCGTTATGAAATCGTCCAGCAACCGGGAAAAAAGCAGGCGCGCGCCTTTACCCTGCGCACGTTGCTGGGCTATGAGACTGGGAGCTATGAGCACCTGCGTGTCTTGCTGCAGCTTATCAATGTCGCGGGCCTCGTAAACGATTACAACAGCCTCTTGAACCACAAGACCCAGTACCCGGTCATCCCGGACGCCGCCGCGACCAACGTCAATCAGGCTTATTTGAGCTACTCGGGGTTGCCGGCCACGACCGTGCGCGCCGGCCGCCAGATCATTGTGCTGAACAACGGACGGTTCGTGGGCAACGTCGACTTCCGCCAGAACATGCAGACCTTCGATGCCGTGAGCCTCGCCAACCACGGCCTTCGGCATCTTGCCTTGTACGCCGCCTACAGCTGGCGCATCAAGGACATCCTGAATGCGCTCGTGCCGGCCGCGTGACCTTGTTGAACGCAAGCTATTCATTCGCGCCAAAAAGTGTGGCATCGGTCTACAGCTACACCTACGAAAACCGCGCCCACACCATCATCCCGGGGGCGGCGGGCTGCGATGTCCCCGGCGGGCCCGGGGTCTGCAATAGCGAGACCGCCGGTATCCGGGTCGCGGGCCAGGCGCCCGTCACCCGTGGCCTGCGCATCCTCTACGATGCCGATTACGCCCATCAGTCCCCGGCGGGCGGCGGCAGCACGCTCATCCATGCCAACTATTATCATGCCGGTGGCGGCCTTGGCCTGGGCCCGGCGTTCGTGCGCGTCGATGAGGAGGCCATGGGCAGCAATGGCGCGGGGACCTATGGCTTTCAGACGCCGCTTGCCACCAAGCACCTGTTCAACGGCTGGGCGGAGGTGTTTCTCGTAACACCCCCGGCGGGATTACGCAGTTCCTATGTCACCGTCGGGGGAAGGCTCCTGGGTGCCCGGCTCATGGCCCGTTATTACCGGTTTCAGGCCTATCACACGAGCGAGCGCTACGGTCATGAATGGGATCTGTCGGCGATCTACCCCTTTCGTCCCGGGCTTGTCGCCGGCGTGCAGTACGCGGACTATCGGGCCGATCAGTATGCGGTAAATACCCGCGCGGCGTGGATGTTCGTGTCCTACCACTATTGAGGGGCTTGCCATGACCACTCGGGTCGCGCCTGAGGCCGGGCGCCGGGAGACGCGTTCGGTATGTCCCTATTGCGGCACCGGTTGCGGAGTGATCCTCGAGCACGACGACACGCATGTGTTTGCGGTACGCGGCGACCCGCGCCATCCCGCCAACTTTGGGGCGCTGTGCACGAAGGGGAGGGCGCTGGCCGCGACCATCGACAAGGAGCGCCTGACAAGCCCGCAGCGGCGCGCCAATCGCCACGCCCCGCTCGAACGGGTGTCATGGGACGCGGCCCTCGGGGAGGCCGCCTCGCGCTTCGCGGCGCTGATCGCCGAGCATGGACCCGAGGCCTGCGCCTTCTATGTCTCGGGACAGCTCAGTACCGAGGATTACTATGTCGCAAACAAGCTTGCCAAGGGCCTGATCGGCACCAACCATATCGATACCAATTCGCGGCTGTGCATGGCGTCGGCGGTCAGCGGTTACAAGGCGAGCCTCGGGCAGGACTCGGTGCCGGGCTGTTACGAGGACCTAGAGCTCGCCGATGTGATCCTCATTGCCGGCGCCAACCCGGCTTTTGCCCACCCTGTGTTGTTTCGCAGGATAGAGGCGGCGCGAACGCGCAAGCCTAGACCGTTTGTCATCACTGTCGATCCCAGGCGCACGGCCACCGCCGCAGCCAGCGACCTGCACGTGGCGCTGAATCCAGGGACCGATGTCGCATTCTTCCATGGAATTGTGCATATCCTTCTGCGCGATGGCCGCGTCGACCGGCGTTTCATCGGCGAGCACACCGAGGGCTTTGCGGCCTTGCACGATCTCGTCTATGACTATGCCCCGCGGCGGGTGGCAGATCTCTGCGGCATTCCGGTGGAGGTCCTGGAGCACGCCGCCGCCATCTGGGGGAGGGCACGGGCCGCGACCTCGCTCTGGTGTCAGGGCCTCAATCAATCGAGCCACGGTACCGACAAGAACCGCGCCCTTATCAACTTGCATTTGGTGACCGGGCAGATCGGGCGGCCGGGGGCCGGACCCTTCAGCCTCACGGGCCAGCCCAATGCCATGGGTGGCCGCGAGGTGGGCGGCATGCCGCAGCTCCTCCCCGGGCATAGGGAGATCGCCAACGACGCCGACCGCGCCGAGATCGCGGCGCTCTGGGGGATCCCCGCACTCAACCCGACACCAGGGCTGACTGCCGTACCGCTCTTTTCCGCGCTTGCGGAAGGGCGCATCAAGGCCGTGTGGATCGCCTGCACCAATCCCGTCGTGAGTCTTCCGGAGACACAACTCGTCGAGGCCGCGCTTGCCGCCGCATCGTTCGTCGTCGTCCAGGAGGCCTTCCACCCGACCGAGACCGCGGCGTTTGCCGACCTGCTCCTGCCGGCGGCAAGCTTCGCGGAACGCGACGCCGTGGTGACCAATTCCGAGCGCCGCATCAGCCTCATGCGTCAGGCGGTACGCCCCCCGGGCGAGGCCCTGCCGGACTGGCAAATCTTTCAAGACTTCGCCCATGCCCTGGGATCGGCGCTCGATGCCACGCCGGTGGCGCGCGTGGCCGGCGAGACCCATGCCGCGCGCGCACGCCGCCTGTTTGCGTTTTCCACGCACCGTCAGGTGTTCGACGAGTACAAGGCCTGTACCGCCGGGCGCGATCTCGATATCACCGGGCTCGAATGGAGGCACCTCGAGTCCGGCCCCCGGCAATGGCCCTACCCCCAAGGGGCGAGCGACGGGCAAGCGCGCCTTTATACCGATCACGTCTTCGCCACCGCTAATGGCCGCGCGCGGCTTGCAGCCGTCCGCTACCAGCCGGTGGCCGAGCCGGTGTCCGCGGCCTACCCCTGGCATCTCATCACCGGGCGCTTGCGCGACCAATGGCACACCATGAGCCGTACGGGCCTGAGCGCCAAGCTTTTCGCGCACGCCCCCGAGGCCCTGTTGTCGGTGCATCCACGCGATGCCGCCAGCCTTGGCATCCGCGATGGGGATCTCGTGACCGTCGAAAGCCGGCGCGGCGCGGCCACGGTGCGCGCCCATGCGCATGAGGAGGTCGCCCCCGGGACCGTTTTCCTGCCCATGCACTTTGGTGCGCGCTTCAGCGCCCACGCCGCGGCGAATGTCCTGACCGACGCCCATGCGCGCGATCCGGTGTCGAATCAGCCGGAGTTGAAACATGCGGCGGTGGTGGTGCGCAAGGCCGCGCTCCCCTGGCCGGGCATGGTCATGCGGCTCCTGGAGCCGGGGTTGTGGGAGGCGGCGCGCGCGCTCCTGCCGGAACTGCCGTATGGCGCGCTCGCCCGCCATGACTCCCCGTTAGGCGAGGTCCTGGTCTTGCGCCTCGCTTTCGCCGAACGGCCTCACGAGGAATGGGCGCGGCGCCTGGCCACCCTGTTTAGGTTTCATGACGGCGAGGCGGTGGGTTATCAGGACAGCCGTGGCGTAAGCAAACAGGTCCTGGTACGCGACGACCGTCTGTGTGGCGCCTGCCTTCTGGGGGACGATGGCACCGGGCCCTGGCTCCTCGATCTCCTGCTCGCGGGGGCCGATGTCGGGGCGTGGCGCCACCATCTCGTCGCCCCCGTGGTCCCTGCCGCCGCAACACCGCCGCGCGGCCGCCTGGTCTGTCAGTGCCGCGCGGTCTCCGAGCAGGACATCCGCCAATCGATTCAGGCCGGGGCGCTCACCGTCGCCGCCGTAGGCGCGCGCTGCGGGGCCGGTACCGAGTGTGGGTCGTGCCGTCCGGAGATCGCCGCCTTGCTAAGCGAGGGCTCCACGCAGCCGGCCGATACGCTCAAGCCCATACCCCCCGTTGCGGGGCTTTAAGCACGTCCGCGGCGGGAATCGCCACGCAAGCCTCGCCGGCGTGGCATAACGCCGGACAACCCAAGAGTTTGGTCCCCCGGCCGGTTGTGCCCCTTATTATGGCGGCCCCCGAACGAGCCTATCTTCTCTAGACCCGTGGGCCATGTTCAGCGCGGGCGACTACGCCACCCTTTTGCGCGTGTGT
>JAKBUS010000057.1 GCA_021841585.1 Pseudomonadota bacterium
GCCGCTTTTGATCGGGCTTGCCCTCGGCATCTACGGACTGTCTCAGGCGACCTTCCAGATCCCGCTTGGAACACTCTCTGATCGTATCGGCCGCAAGCCTGTGATCCTATTCGCGCTCACGCTTTTTGTGGTTGGCAGCGTTGTCGCCGCACTCTCCCACACCATCGTCGGCGTCATCGTGGGCCGCGCCCTGCAGGGCGCGGGCGCCATGTCGTCCACGGTATTGGCGCTTGCCGCGGACCTGACGCGCGAACAACACCGCACAAAAATCATGGCCACCATCGGCGTCAGCATCGGCATTGCCTTTACCACGGGCATGGTTCTTGGCCCCGTACTGAATGCCTGGATAGGCGTCTCGGGGATATTCTGGTCGACCGCAGCGCTGGGTCTTCTGGCCATGGGTGTCGCCATAGGCATCGTCCCGAACCCAAAGTCACATCTCCGCCACCGCGACACCGGCATTGTCGCGGCATCCTTCGCCAAGGTCCTTAGGAATCGCGAACTTCTGCGACTCGACTTCGGCATCTTCATCATGCAGTTCGTGCTTACCTCGAACTTCGTGGTCCTGCCGGTGCTGCTCGCGCACATAACCCACGTCCCGGTGGACCGCAGCTGGGAGCTCTACCTTCCGATTATGGTGTTTGCGTTTCTGCTCATGATCCCCTTCATCATCATTGCCGAGCAACGGCGCAAGATGCGCCAGATCCTGCTCGGGGCGATCACCGTGTTAGGCCTTGCGAATCTGACATACGTCTATGCCGACCACTCCCCGCTGGCCATGGCCGCGGGCCTCCTCATCTTCTTTACGGCATTTAGCGTCCTCGAGGCGACCCTCCCCTCGCTGGTCGCCAAAGTGGCGCCGGCCGATCAAAAAGGTACGGCCATGGGCGTCTATTCGACCTCCCAGTTCCTCGGCGTATTCACGGGTGGCACCGTAGGCGGCATGGTCTACGGCGCCTGGGGCATCCATGGCGCCATCGTGACGAGCGCGAGCGCCGCGCTTCTCTGGTTGCTGGTCGCGCTCAGGATGGCCGAACCCCGATACCTATCGAGCTACGTCCTGCCGATCAAGGCCTCGGACACGCAAGAGGCAAGTAGCCTCCAGGCAGCGCTCACCGCCATCCGCGGCGTGGCCGATGCCGCGGTGGCCGCCGACGAGGGCGTCGCCTACCTCAAAATCGACCGCGCCCTGATCGACGAGACCGCGCTGCGCGCCTTTGCGCGCCCTACCAGCGAGCCGTTGGCGGAGTAGTCTTAGCGCCGGGCGCCCGGCTGCGCGCCTATCCTACGCAGACGCATCGCGGCGTCTCGTCGCGCCCCGTGGGCCCCTGGCCAAAGGCGGCATTGTTTGCGCCGCCTTTGCGCCAAAAACCACACCCCGGTGTATGCCGCCAATTACGCCTCTGATCCTTGATACGGGCGTCATGCCCTGTCTTGACAAGCCGATGAGGTCTGCCAGACTGGTGTGATATAAGGGCCATGCGCGCCATTTGTAGACGGAATTTGTGGAACGATGGTAAAGGCCATCTTGATAGGACGGGCCAGTGGTAGGGCTCGACTCTTATGAAAAGCACAAGCCTTGCCATAAGGAGGCTATCCGCGCAAAACCCGTCTTCGTGCTTACCCATCTCCCTTGGGCATGGCGTTGCAGCCGCGTGTCGTTCGTCTTGCAAGATGCGTCGATTTTCATGAAATGGGGCGAGCGGCTAAGCCGCCTAACCGCGCACGCGGCTCGGCGCATGGGCGATGGCGGCACATCATCTGCCGGCAAGAATCCAGTGGCGATAGCCCTTGGGGACATCGACATCGCGCTCCTCGGGCTTACCGAGACGCTCAGCGTGGCGACCGCCAACGCCGGCGCAGAAAGGCTTCTGGGTCAAGACATCGGTGAACTGGTAGGGACCGCGATCACCACCATCCTTCCGGGCTACAATCGGGAAATATTACAATCGTCTGCCCCCTATCCAGCGCTGACAATCGCCACCCGCCAGCGCCCGGCGCTGGCCGTCGAAGTGCGCACGAGTCCCTGCACGGGGCCTGGAGACCTCCGTTATATCCTGGCACTGCGTGACGCAAGCCCGGAACAGGAGGTAGCGGCCAAGGCTGCGCGCCTAGCCTGCCTCTATCAGGCCTTGAGCGCCCTGAACACCGCCATTCGCCACACCCAGGACGAGGCCGCCTTGCTGACCCTGACCTGTCAGTTGGCAGTGGACTTAGGGGGTGTGGCGATGGCATGGATTGGTACCGTCACCGACGCAAGCGGCGTAATCCGGCCCGTAGCCTGTCACGGATCGCAGCTCGCCTACCTTGATGACATTCCCGTCTCGTCGCGCCCGGACGTCGCCGAGGGACGCGGTCCGGTGGGTATAGCCTACCGCGAAGGCCGCGCCGTCACAGTCGGCGACTACCGCGAAGGCGGGTTGGCGGGTTTCTGGCGGGTGCGCGCGCATGCCCATGGCTTCCGGTCAGTCGGCGCGTTTCCGATCACCCGTCATGGGACCTCTTTCGCGGTTTTGGCCGTCTACCACGCGCAGGAAAACGCCTTCGACAAGAATATGGTGGACGTGCTGCACGACATGGCGTCTGCGGTATCGTTTGCGCTCGAGACCCGGGATCGCGAACAACAGCGCCAGGCCGCGCAAGGGGCGCTCATCGAAAGAGAACAGCATTTCCGTGCCTACTTTGAGCAAGCGGCCGTCGGTATGGCGGCGACCAACCCCGACAAGGGCTGGATCGAGGTCAACGATGCCATGTGCGCCATGCTCGGCTATGCGCGCGATGAGATGCTGACCAGGACTTGGCTCGATCTTACCCACCCCGAGGATCGCGGCGACAACCTTGTGTTGCTACATCAGATGCGTTCAGGTGGACTTGACTCCGCCACCCTCGATAAACGCTACATTCACAAGGCCGGTCACGTCGTTCATGTCCACATCGCAGTCCAGGCTGTGCGGCATGCCGACCACAGCCTCCATTACATCGTTCTGCTCGTGGAGGACGTGAGCGCAAGAAAGCATCACGAGGACATGCTCGGGCGGCTCGCAAGGATCCTCGATGAGTCCTCCGACGAAATCTACATGCTCGATGCCCGGACACACCGTTTTCTGTTCGCAAATACCGGGGCGCAACGCAATCTCGGATACTCGATAGAGGAGCTGCGCGCACTCACTCCCACCGATATCGAACCCCGCCTTTCGCGGGACGATTTCATAAAACTTGTCGCCCCCTTGCAAAGCGCCGGCAACGATGGCGCAAGACGCGAGGGCGAACATCGGCGCAAGGATGGGACGGTGTATCCGATAGAGGCGCGCCTGTATCTGTCCTTGAACGACGACACGCCGGTCATCGTCGTCATCATCCAGGACACGACCGAGCGGCGCGGCCTGGAGGCGCAACTGCGTCATCAGGCCACTCATGATGCGCTCACGGGCCTTGCCAACCGCACCTTTTTCCAAGAGGCACTGGAAAAGGCCATGGCCCACGCGCGACGCCGTCACACGCTCATGGCCATTCTGTTCGTGGATCTCGATGCCTTCAAGGATATCAATGACTCCCTCGGTCATGAATACGGCGACCAGCTTTTGCGGGAGATCGCAACGCGCTTGACCTCGGTATTGCGCCGCGAGGACTGGGTGGCGCGCCCGGATCACCTCGTCGCCCGCCAAGGGGGCGATGAATTTACCATCCTTCTCCAGGATCTGGTCTCGGTCGACGACATCACGCGCATCACCGATAGGCTGCTCGGCGAAATCGCGCGCCCATTTTCCCTCAAAGAGACCTCCATGCATGTCACCGCCAGCATCGGCATAACGGTCTTTCCGTTCGACGACGCCGACAGCGAAGGGTTATTACGAAACGCCGACGTCGCCATGTACGAGGCCAAGGAGGCCGGGGGAGACAGCTATGCCTTCTATGCGGCTGCCATGAGCGCTGAGATCAAAGAACGGCGTACGATTGAGGATGGTCTGCGCCGCGCCCTGGAAAGCGACCAACTGCTCCTCTATTACCAGCCACAAATCGACCTTCATACCGGCAGGGTCGTGGGCGTGGAGGCCCTGATTCGCTGGCAACACCCCGAACGCGGCCTAATTGCCCCAGGGGCGTTTATAACGATCGCCGAGGAAAGCGGACTCATTGTCGCGCTGGGCGAATGGGTTTTAAAAAACGCCTGCCTGCAGAGCCAGCACTGGAAGGACCGCGGGCTTGCCGACCTCCGGATAGCGATCAACCTGTCCGCTCGCCAATTCAAGGAACGCGATCTTCTGGCCACGGTGACCCGCATACTCACGGAGACGGGACTCGACCCGGCCACGGATCTTCTTGAACTCGAGGTGACCGAAAGCACACTTATGGATGACATGGGCAAGGCGGCAGAAACCCTTGAGGCGCTTCGCGACATGGGTGTCAAAATTGCCCTGGATGATTTTGGTACCGGCTATTCGAGTCTCAATTATCTGAAACGCTTTCGCATCAACACGCTCAAGATCGACCAATCCTTCGTCCGTGACATCGCCCGCAATACGGAAGACGCGGCCATCGCATCGGTCATCATAACGCTCGGCCACAGCCTTGGGCTTACCGTGGTTGCCGAGGGCGTAGAAAGCCGCCAACAGTTAGAGATTCTGCGTGCCGCCGGGTGCGACGAAATTCAAGGCTACTACTATAGTCCACCGCTTCCCGCTGCGGCGTTCGAGGAGTGGTTGGCGGCCTACAGGCTTCAATCCTGCAAGTGATGCGTACAGGCCTTGGCGCGGTCGTTTGCGGACACTACATGCGTGTGCAGCCCGTGCAGCTCCCGGAGGTATCCCGGATCTTCTGGACTCGTGAAGTATTCACTGCTATAGCCGCAAAAAATCTTAAGTCCATAAACCACCCAGAGAGAGTATTTTTGACCATGATCGAATCGAGCATAGACACTGCGTCGGCGACGCGCAATTGCCCGCAAGCACGCGCGCCCTCGACATTGAGCCCCATCCGCCGCAGGCGCGACTTCAGGACGCGGCCGTGCTCAGCCGTGACCACCGGCAGGACGCCCTCGTTGCGAGTCAGCGGGGGATAACAAAAATCGGTCAAGGCGTCATAGTGGGCCTGACCGTCCTCGAAAAACTGGACGACATGCCGAGACGCATCCTTTGTTACACAATAACCATTCATCATGAGGTCCAAAAACAGTCTCTTGAAAGCCGGGGGATGGTATAGAGCCTGGTCCGGCAAATCGAGGCGCGGACCGAGCCCGCCACCCTCACCGCCAGCCCTCGTTTTCCCGGCTAGCGAACGGCCGGGGATCGCGCAACAGCCACGCACACTTTTCCGCGGACACGGGGCGCGAAAAGTAATAGCCCTGTAGGACGTCGCAGTCCATGGCGACGAGACGGCGCACCTGCGATAGGGTCTCGGCACCCTCGGCCACGACATGTAGCGCGAAGGTGTGCGCGATCTGGATGATGGTGGCCGTAACCGCCTCGTCGCGCGCATCGGCCCCCAGGCGCTGAACAAAGGATTGGTCGATCTTGACGACATCGAGCGGAAAGTCTCGCAAGTAGCCAAGCGCGCAGTAACCCGTCCCAAAATCGTCGACGCTCGCGCGTACGCCTCGCTGCCGCAATTCCCGCAGAAGGTTTATGGTGTGCTCGAGGTTTCGCATGATGACGCCCTCTGTGATCTCGATCTCCAAGAATCGTGGATCGAGCCCGGTAGCCACAAGGGCTCGGTCGGCCATACCGAGCAGGTCGGCATGATTGAACAGTCGTGCCGAGATATTGACCGCCATGGTGATCGCAGGCAAGCCCAGGCGTTGCCAGTCGGCGGCCTGGGCGCAAGCGGTGGCCAGGACCCATTCCGTGATGGGCACGATGAGCCCGGTCTCCTCGGCAATGGGGATGAAGCGGTCGGGCGGTACGAGCCCAAAACGAGGGTCCTGCCAGCGGATGAGGGCCTCGACGCCCAAAATACGCGCGGTCCGCAGGCACACTTGAGGCTGGTAATGAAGCACGAACTCCTTGTGGGCAAGCGCGCGATGCAAGGCGTGCTCGGTCGCCAGGCGTTGCGCGGCATCCGACGACATATGCGAGCGATAACGCGCCGCCATGTCCCCGCCGTCCTCGCGGGCGCGGGCCGCGGCACTGTCGGCGCGCTGCAAAAGCGCGTAGGGGTCCGTGGCGTCCTCCGGGTACAGCCCGATGCCGACGCTCGCCGTCAGGAACAATTCCTTTCCATGGGCAACCACGGGCTCACCGATGATGACGCGCAAAGCCGCCGCAAGGCCGCTAGCCCCAGCCGCACTCTCCGCCTCCTGCACGACCACAAACTCGCTTCCGCCGGTGCGCGCCAACCATCCCCCCTCAGGTAATGCCTGCGTCAGCCGGCGGGCGATGACCTGCACGATGTCATCGCCCGCCTTATGGCCCAGCGTCTCGTTGATGAGGTTGAACCGGTCGATCGCGATTACCACAACGGCCAGGCGCGCGTCCTTTCCGCAGGTGGCCGCAAGCCGCTCCTTAAGCCGCTCCTCCAAGAACCGGCGGTTTGGTAGGTCCGTCAGCGGATCGTGATAGGCAAGATACATGAGGCGCTGCTCGTGCTGCACACGCTGTGTAGCGTCGCGAAAGCACCATACTCGGCCTATGATTTGGTCGCCACGCCTCTGCGGCTGTGAGTAGCACTCCATGACGCGCCCATCCTGCAAGGTCGCTGCCTGCGAGCGGGTTTCATCGGGATGTTCATAGAGAAACTGGACGAACTCAATAAATTTCTCGGGATCGCGAAGGAGCTTTGTCATAAGCATTTTACGCTCCGCCCACTCGCGCATCGGAAATTCGCTCGACCCCCACATATCACAGTACTGCCGGTTGAAGTCGACGATGTCTCTCTCAAGATCCGTGACCGCTATGGCGTCGGCGGTGGCCTCCAAAGTCGCGCGCAGCACCGACAAGGAGCGCTCCAGATCCTCGCGCATGCGCACGAGTTCGCTGACGTCGCGACCCGTGGATATAAACCCGGTTATGGCGCCGGTCTCATCCTTGAACGGCGTCAGGGTCTTTACCTCGAAATAGCGTTCGCCGCTCTTGCGCCGGTTGGTGAAAACGGCCCGAAACTCATGACCCGACAGCAGCGTAGACCAGAGCTTTTGGTAAAACTCCTGGTCATGCGCCCCTGAACGGAATATTGCAGGCGTGGCCCCAAGGAGCTCCGAGGCGCTGTAACCGGTCTGCTCGCTTACCGCCGGGTTGACGTACTCTATGCGCCCAGTTCTGTCCGTCACCAGTACCGCGTCCGCGGTCTGCTCGACGACACTCGAGAGTCTGCGCCGATCATTTTCGATGATGCGCCGCTGCCGCCGGCTTTCCGCCTCACGAAGCTCCCGTTCCACGGCCGGCACGAGCCGCGAAAGATCTTCCTTCAGAATGAAATCGTGGGCCCCGGCGCGCATGATCGCCGCCGCCCGGTTCTCGCCTATGGTGGCGGTGACGAGTATCACCGGGATATCAAGGCGGCGCTCAACAAGTGCCGCCAGGACATCATGCGGGCTCAAGCTCGGCATGGAGTAATCCGACAGGATGAGGTCGTAGGTGTTGGCATCAAGCGCCTCCGCCAGGGCCGCGCGCGTCTCGACGCGATCCATGACAAATACCAATCCCGCCTTCGACAATGCGCGCCGTATCAGCGCCTCGTCATCCTCGACGTCCTCCAGCAGCAAAATGCGCACCGACGTGCCCATGGCGAAGGTTACCTGACCGATGGCGGAGGGCTGTTCAAAACCAGCCAGTACAAGCCCAGCTGGCGCACGGCCTCCATGAATTGCGCGAAGTCCACAGGCTTGCGAATGTAGCTGTTCGCGCCAAGGCCATAACCCTCCACCAGATCCTGCTGCTCGCCGGACGATGTCAGAATCACGACCGGCAATAGCTCGGTGCGCGGATCGGCACGCAGGCGACGCAGAACGGTCAATCCATCGATCTTCGGGAGCTTCAGGTCGAGCAGAGTCAGTATAGGCAGGCCGCTTGCGCCTGCCACGTGGATACTGTCATCAAATAGATACTCGAGAGCCTCCGCGCCATCGTGCGCGACGACCACCGGGTTTGTGATCTTGTTCTTGGCGAAAGCCCGGCGCGTCAAAGCCTCGTCGTCCGGGTTGTCTTCTATGAGCAGGATACAGCGTTCAGGGCTCGCTGACATCGGAATCCTCCTTGTCCGGTATGGTGAAAGAAAAACACGCGCCGGCATCGACCGCGCCCTCGGCACGCACGTCTCCGCCATGGCGGCGCACGATGCGCTGGACGATGGCAAGGCCGATCCCCGTGCCTTCGAAATCTCGGCTCGCGTGCAGACGCTGAAAGACGCCAAACAGCCGGTCCGCATAAGTCATCTCGAAACCCGCGCCGTTATCCCGCACGAAAAACCGGCTTCCCTCGCCAGCTGGCGTGCGACCCACATCAATGCGCGCGTCGGCCTTTTTCGATGTGAATTTCCAGGCATTGCCCAGCAGGTTGGCCATGACCTGCCGTATCAGCACGGGATCGGCCTTCACCTGCAGGCCCTCCTCGATATGCCATTCTATAAGGCGCCCGGTCTCGCCGGTTTGCAGGGCGTCGGCGATGTCGCGCGACATGGCGGTGATATCCACGGGCTTGCGTACGAGCTGAGCGCGCGTCACCCGCGAAAGCTGCAAAAGATCCTCGATAAGCTGCGCCATCCTCTGGCTTGCGGCCCGCACACGCGCCAGGTAGTCGCGGCCCACGGAATCCACCTTGTCGGCGTAATCCTCAAGCAATGCCTGACTGAACCCGTCTATGCTGCGCAGCGGCGCGCGCAAATCGTGGGATACCGAGTAACTGAAGGCCTCTAGCTCCTTGTTGGCGATATCAAGATCCACGACCCTCTTTTGAAGGTCCCGGTTAAGGTTGGCGAGTGCCCGCGAGGTCTTGCGCCGCTCACTGACATCCTCCATGATTCCGTCGAAAAAGATCTGCCCATCCTCATCTTTGCGCACCGCGCTGATCAACGCCCAGAATACTTCCCCATCCAGGGTACGTAACCGGACTTCCTGATTTGAAGCGCGTTCCCGCGGATCCCACTGCCGGGAAAAGGTCGCCCAATCCTCTTTATCGTCAAACAAGGTGTCGATGGGCCGCGCCAACAGAGCTGCGCGGGTCGGCGCCCGAAAGAGGGCCAGAATTGCGGGGTTAACCTCGAGGAAACGTGGCGACGCGCCAGCCACGACCCGAAAGACGCCGACATTAAGGCTAATCAGAAGATCCTGATAACGGCGGCGCACGGCATCAAGAGCCTCCTGGGCGGCCTTGCGCGCCGTCAGATCCCGCACGATACCTACGAACCGCCGACGTTTTCCATCGATGACGCCGATGGAAATCTCCACGGGAATCGTCGTATTATCCCGCTTCACTGCTGTAACTTCGCGCAGCTGCCCGATCACATGACGTTCGCCGGTCGCCAGATATCTCTCCAGATATCCGCCGTGGCGGCTGCGATCGGGTTCGGCCATGAGAATGCCGACAGAGCGGCCACAGGCGCTCTCCGCGGACCATCCGAACAAAATCTCGGCCGCTGGATTGAAGGATTCGATAATCCCGCGTTCATCGATTATTACGATGCCGTCTGGAGCCGACTCAAACAACGTGCGGTTATACGCGATAACGTCCGTGAGTTTTCCGATCTCGGCACGGGTAAGGCGCGACAGCGGCACGAATATCAAAAGCGTCAATGCCGCAAGCGCCCCCAACACCAGAAAGAACTGGTCGCGCGCGAGGTCGGAAAGGTCACCGTTATCGCGGTCGGCCAGCCGCTGGTAGGCAAGAACACGCTGATTCAGGGCCACGGCGAGCGGTCCCTCGGCGGCATCGATGATCGCGCGCACGGCCGATGCATCGGCAGCACCGGTTGTGGGCGCGGCCACGGCCAGTGACCACCCCACGAACTGCCTGACCTGCGCGGTCAGGGCCCCCCGCCGCCTGACACCTCCTGTGCGTAGCGCGGGCAAAGTTTGCCAGGCATGCCAGATGCGCTGTGCCTCGCGGTTCAGGGCCGCGCGCAAGGCAGGCCGGTCGGCGGCCGGCGGCGTGGCTAGGCGCACCGCCAGCAAGGCCGCACGTTGGACGCGCATGCGTTCGAGTCCGGCCTCGTTGATCGACCGCGCATCCGAACGGATGGCGGCAATCCGACCAGCGAGGGTGGCATGAATGGCGAATACCAGCAGCACAAGTATGGCCAACGCCGTACCATGCGCACGGTTCATGCGCCGCAGCGCGCGCCCCGACCCCAATTGCGTATCCCCTACGCGCTGCCCGTTCTGTCGCATTTCGCGAAATCCGAGAGCTATATCCCCTAAGATAAAGCATAGACATCACTATGGCTACGCGAAAGGCGGGTGATTGGTCACTAAAAACTTCCTGCTGCGAAGGCCGCCGGGGGGGTGGACCCCGATGGCGCCACGCGCGTGATGAACAAGAGCATGCCGCCTACGACGCAATGTGTCGACGGCTCTATCAGTTCTTAACTGGCACCAAGAGCTGAATAACACCCACTAATTCTGCTGAAGAGGCATTTCTTTATTCCGGTCACAGAGGGGCATTCTTAAGCCCGCGACTGTCTTTCGGCGCGTTTCCCGACTCCCATGGCTTCGCGCGAATCCGCACGTATCAATGCCGCCGTCGCCGCCAAGAAAAGGGGTGTCATATGGGCTCATGTGGAATCGCTGGCGCTCTGGATGGAACGTTGCGCAGATGGGCCTTTGGGTCTGCCCGGCCATGGCGCGCTAACACTTCAAGAGTCTTATCTTGTTTCGGAACTCCTATGGGAAGCCCGGGCGCGCGCCGCCAACGATCCGCGACGAGCGTTATGCAGTTTCTGCTGGCGCCCGGCAGTGGGGTTTCTCAAAAAAACTCGAGCGGTGTGCCCCCGCCACATCCCCCCCTCCGCCGACTACCAAAAAACCCGTCGTCTAATCAAATGGGCAGGCGGGTACGATGCATTGCAGGGGCTCTTTATGGCGGAAATAACCCGAGTTCGGGCAACCGTTAACGATGATGCTCTGGAAGCCGCCATTCGAGAGACCAAAATCGAACCTACGACCAAAGAGTGGTGGGCCGCCTATCCCTTTCCTTGGGCCACTTTTGATACTGAAGATGGAGCGATAAATTTTGGGATTATTACGGGGCTGCGTCGAAGGCTAGCCAATCCGCTAGCCAATCCTGTTTTGTGCGTGGAAACTAACATCTAAGCTATTGTTTTATATGGTGGGCCGTGCTGGGATCGAACCAGCGACCACCTGATTAAAAGAACTCACAGATCAATAATTGGCAATAGCTTGCAACATACTATAGCAGGATATTCAATGACTTACAGGCGTATCCCTTTTGCGCCGTGTTGTGGATAACTACCGTTTTTCGCCTATCAGTGTCCCAAAAGTGTCCCACGGCCGTTATGGAAATATCCGGCCCGCGCCATGGCGGCGCAAATACCGACCCCTTGACTCCCTGCCACCACCGGGCTATTCCGCCGTTACAGTCACGCGCCGCTCGATCTCACGGAGTAGGCCCTTGGTGATTGCGCCCGTGGTCTGCCGTCCGGCCCGGATGGCCTGGCGGTCCTTGGCAAACGCTATGCGTAGCTGCTCGATGAGACCCGAGTCGGAAAGCGCCTTTTCGTCGCCACGTCCCCACACGATCTCGCGATCGCGGGCTCGTTTCTCGCGTTGACGTTCAGCGGGTGTGCGCATGGCGGGGCTCCTATCCATTCCGGTAAGGAGAGCCTAGGCCGTTACTGTCACGACGGCAAGGCTTGACTCCCCACCACTACCAGCCCTGCCAGCGAGAGCGTCGCGGGTCTTTGGCTCTGAACTTTGTGGTAATTTTGCCCCGATGTTCAAATCATTGCCGCGCACTTCTGGTATTGCCTCAGCTTCTATGCGTTCTACCTTGTCCATGGTGCGGCCAGACACTCCGGCCATGTCCGCCAGAGCGTCGCGGGTTTTGCCTTCGCTACCCTGTGGTAATTTTGCCCCAGGGTCAGGCGCCTTCCCGGCTACCATGCGCTCCCTCGCCAGCTTCGCCAAATCATCCTTGAGGCTCAGGGCTATTTCGGCACGCTGGTATAACCGGGTGAAACGGACGCAAGGGTCAAATAATCAGTACGTCCAAGGGAAGGGTGAAAAGGTTCAAATTGATCCTTTTCACTCTTCCACCGCCGACCGCCTCGCCGCCGAACATGGGGTGTCCTCTGCGACCGTGAAACGCGCTGCTAAGTTTGCCGAGAAGGTAGACGAATCACCAGAGTTGCAACAAGCGATTGTGGCGCGCCAAAAGGTTCATGGAATCTCTTTGATAGAAGGGAATAACCCCCGACAGGGGGGGTAGGGTTAGAACACTTGCAGGTGAGAGATCACGTCCTTATGGGGATAGAGCCGCCGTCCAAGCTCTGCAAGCCGGTTATGCCATGCCTGGGCGCTTTCGCCTTCACGTTGGGGGGTATGGGGCAGGATGCCGACATTGGCGGGGAGTGGATCTATCGGCAGGGCATTGACTACCAGCATTTGCACACGGCCACGCGAAAGATGATTGATGCGACTTTTCAGGCTCATGATTGATTCTCCGGGTTACGTTGGTTTTCCAGTTCAGTAATACGCGCTTCCAATTCGCCAAGTTCCAGCGCCTTCCGTTGCGATTCGAGAATGGCGGCCAGTCCTTGCCCTTCCTCGATAGTAAGCAAGCCACCTGCTACCGCCTCCAGTATCCCGCCCACGGCACGCGCCACATCTGACGCACTCTCGACCTTGGGCATGGTGAACGTGACGTGACGGCCTTTAGAGGCAGGCCAGACGCGATCCAGGATAATGCGAGCGGCTTGCATGTCGCCTTCTTGGGCTTCCCGGATCACGGACTTGAGCAGGTCTTGTGCCGCATCCGTTCCAAGCGCGTCCAAGGCTACTAAGGCCGCGTTCTTCGATCCCCTGGGCCGTCCTGACGGGTTGGCAGACCGACCTTTCGGGAAGGGCCGACCTGGGCCGTTCTTGCGCTGTTTGGGAGGTGTTTCTTCAGCCATATTAGGATACTCGATAGCCGCCGTTCACTTCTTCCGTTACGGGCTCATAGTCCTTTATCCGTGGATCATCAGGGGCCAGCTCCACAAGGCCCTCCCGGGTATCCAGATAATAGCCCGCTATGGAAAGATCCGGCCTTATGATCTGGTGAAGGACCTCCCAGGTCTCCGGTGGTGCAGGTGTAACCTTTTCCAGTGCTGCTAAGCGTTTGTGTTGTGCTGCGCTCATACCTCTACCTCCATATTGTTACCGGGTAACGATTCACAGATCACGCTGCAAGCCGTCTCTAGGCTCGTCTCGCATAAGTCCCCGCGCATGGGGAAGGTATCAGGCGCTACATCGTGCAGGTCCAGTACAGCCCGCCAGGGCTTGCGTGAGACGCGATAGAACAGGATGGGCCTACGGTTCAGGGTGTCGGCCTGTCGCTGCGCCTGTGCCCACCACGACGCGATAGACAAGACTTCTTGCCGCTTCACCTCGATGGCCCATCCGGGAATATCCAGACCATCCGCCCCACCCTGCCGGGCCTGATCCACGTTTCGCCGGACCACAAGACCAAGCTCGGCAGAGAGCAGCGCGAATAGCTCCCGCTCGCCCGTCTGTCCCTTTCGTCTCTGCATGGCGCTCATGCCAACCTTCCCGCCGCCTCATAGTCCGGGCAGCGCCTTTGCGTGAACGGGTAGCAACACGGATAGCCTGTCGCGTCCTTGGGCGGGTGTCCGGCCTTGGTGATCGCACACGTTCCGATCCCGCCGCCGGCGCCGGGGTCGTGGGTGAAACGTCGGCAGTCGCCGCAGGTGTGAGGGATCGCGCGCGCGGCTACGTCGATATGGGCACGAGCCAGGAGCCACGCCGCCGTGTCCGGGAAGTGGCGGGCCGTCGCTATATCCTGCTTGATGGCGGCCGGGGGTTCGCCAAGCGATACCAGCCACGCGCGAATGTCCGCCTCATCCTCGGGCGCGAGTTCCGTTACTGTAACGGTATCGTCCACCCATGGCATGGCCCCAGGGTGGCGGCCCTGCACCTGCTCCACGGTCTCCGGTGGCGATACCCAAACCTCGCGGCCGTCGGGTAGACGGTAGTGCTCGGCAGAGGGTGCGTTTTCGGCATTTTCATTTGTGCGGGCACTGTCTTTACTGCAAGAAGGGGCTTCTTGCAGTTTTTGCAGTTCCCCCACAAGTGCATGTCCCGTTTTCGGGTTCGCAACCAGGGCGGCCAGAACGTCCGCCTTGCGCTCTTTCAGGATTGGTGCCCACTTGGCGAGCGCGGCCTTAGGACCATGTACGCGAAGCGTGCCCTTGTCCGTTGGGGCCAGAGTCAGCCCGTCGCGGGTAGCGTCTTGGATCAGCGTTTGGAGCATCATAGTTCGATGTCCTCGGCGTCGTCAGCTAGGGTGTCATCGGCCACAAGATGCCCATCTTTGCACAAGGTGCCCATCTCACAGTGTTGGGCATCTTGTGGGTTTTTGGGCACCTTGTGGGTTTCTGGCGGGTTTCGGGTCTCTCCCGGCAGGCACCAAAACCACTTGGCACCGCGTCCACCGAAGCCGCCGCCCATCTTCCGAGACTCAATGCCGAGGGCATCTTTAGCCCGCCGTACCGTTTTCCGCGAATGGCAAAACGCATCGGCTGCGCTCATTATTTCGCGTTGTGGTTGTGGTCCTTCGGCCAGGAAGTCGCGCAGCCAGTCTTGAGCATTGGACAGGGCCCCGCCTTCCTCCGGTTGGGCCTCCGCTTGCGCCAGGATCTCGCGGGCGCTCCCTTCCACGGCTTCGCCCCACAAAACGGACGATGCGAAGACGCCGGGATATGCGGCTAACTCATCCTGCCGCAGCTCGTAGGCAAAGCCGCCGTCATCAGCGCCAATGTTGGACTTGGCCCGCATCAACAGCCGCCGGGGCGCCGCGTCCTCGGATGTGGTTTCCTTGGCACACACCAAAACCACGCGGGCCAGCGCCGCAAAGGCCAGCGATCCCGTTATACGGTCGATAGGCTCTCGTCCTTGGGTGCCTTTTGAAAAATGGGTGATCCCGAGCAGGGCGCATTTGAGGGATGCCGCCAGATCCACAAGCGGTTGCAACCCGCGCCGTGTCTCGCTGTTTCTGTGCGAGTCGCCCGTTATGGCGTATATGGACCCCTTCTCGTTTGCAAGCACTCCGTTCTCTGGCAGGTAGGATCGACTGCTCACGTATATCCGGCCTCTTCCTGCAGCATCGAGCTATCGATGTCGGGCCATGATGGGCTATTCGCG